>CALMFJ010000074.1 GCA_937862865.1 uncultured Pseudomonadota bacterium
TGAAAAAGACGGTCGAGTATTCTTGCACCATGACCTCGTTTCCTGCCGGCTTTTCTTTTTCCGGAACGGCGATCTCGACCTGTGCGCCGTTCTCCAGCTTTACCTTATAGAGGACGGAACCCGGCTGCTGGCTCGATCTCTTGATCTCGGCGACACTGCCTTTCATCACCTTACCGGTCGGTCTCGAGGGATCAAGGGCCGATGCGTAGAAACCGACGACGACAAGGCAAATGATGGGGGCCCACAGATACAGGAACCGCTTCATCCGCGCCTTGCCAGCATCCGTCTTCCCGGCGGTCCGTTGGCCCTTCTTTGGCTTCATGGTACCAAAAGATAGCAAAACGCCGGGTAGTTGTAAAGTGGTCGTTCCCTTACGTGACGGGGGCAGGAAAAGATGCTAGAATGTTCCCATGCAAGCTGTCGACCTCAACTGCGATATGGGGGAATCCTTCGGCGCGTACACGATCGGCAACGATGCCGAGGCCGTAAGGCATGTCACCTCGGCGAATATCGCCTGCGGGCTGCACGCCTCCGACCCGTCCGTCATGAACAGGACGGTGCGCCTGTGCAGGGAAAATAATGTAATGGTGGGCGCCCATCCGGGCTATCCGGACCTCGCCGGTTTCGGCCGCCGCCGTATGGAAATGGCGGATGACGAGATCATCGACAGCGTTCTCTACCAGACAGGCGCACTGAAGGCATTCACGGACCATTTCGGGGTGCCTCTCCGGCATGTCAAGCTCCACGGCGCCCTGTACAATTATGCGGTGGAAAGGGAAGATCTTTTTCTGGCCGTGGTTGAGGCGGTACGGAAGGCGTTTGGCGAGATCATCTTTTTCACGCTCGCGACACCGGGGTCGGCCCTTTTGAAGCAGTCCTGTGCGTCACGCGGCATAAGGCTCGCGCTCGAGGCTTTTCCCGACCGTGCGTACACGGACGAAGGGATGCTTATGCCGAGGAAATACCCCGGGGCCGTGATCGAAGGCCCGGAAACTATAGCGCGGCGGGCACTGGCGATGGTCAGGGACGGGGGCGTAACAGGCGCAAGCGGCCGCCGGATAGGCCTCGAGATCGATACACTGTGCATCCACGGCGACAATGATGCAAGCATCGCTGCCGCCTCGCTCATCCGGGAATATGCCCGCGGCGAGGGGATAACGATAAGGGCTTTCGGTGCCTGAAGAGAGCTATGGTCAGGGAACGGTATGGTGAGTCGGGTATCAGGATCGTCTTCGGGGACGGCATCGACGAGGCCACCCACGAAACGGTCCGGCGTTTCTTCCTTCATTTCCGGTCACTTCGCGTACCCGGTGTGATCGATATCATCCCGTCCTTCCGGACGTGCCTCATTCATTTTGACAACGGCCGGGTACGGTACGAAGAGTTGTGCGAACGCATTGATTCGGCCGGGACCGAATGGCAGGAGATGACATTGCCCGATGCCCGGCGGCTTGAGGTCCCTGTGCGGTACGGGGGTGATTACGGCCCGGACATGGATTTTGTCTGCTCGTATTCCGGGCTTTCGCCCGAAGAGGTGATCGAGGTCCATACGGCACCCGTGTACCGGGTCTACGCGGTGGGTTTCATGCCGGGGTTTCCCTACCTCGGCCCCGTCGACCGGCGGCTCTATGTGCCCCGACAGGCCACCCCTGTCCTTAAAGTGCCGCGGGGGTCCGTCGGGATCGCACAGCTTCAGACCGGCATCTATCCGTTCGAATCACCGGCGGGCTGGCGCATCATAGGCAGGACCATGGTAAGGCTTTTCGATCCTGCGACGCCCCCGCACAGCATCCTGAGTTTCGGGGATACGGTGAGGTTTGTCAGGATATGATAACCATCCTCAATCCCGCTTTCCTCTCGCTGATCGTTGACGACGGCAGGTTCGGCTATGGTGATATCGGCGTCCCGCCGTCGTCCGGCCTCGACCGTTTCGCCTTGAACATGGCCCGCTTCATCCTCGGGAACCCGGAAAATGCCCCGGTCCTCGAGATCATGGGGAATGGCCTCTCCCTGTTGTTTTCAGAGAGCGTGACCTTTGCGGTCACGGGGGCGCGGGTCAAGGCGGTCCTCGGCGACGTGACCGTGGAACCCTGGTCGGCTGTCAGAGTGCCGAAAGGCAGTGTCCTGAAGGTACCGGAGGTCCTGGAAGGTTTCC
Source organism: uncultured Pseudomonadota bacterium (assembly GCA_937862865.1). GTDB lineage: Bacteria > Desulfobacterota > Syntrophorhabdia > Syntrophorhabdales > Syntrophorhabdaceae > Delta-02. The sequence goes on from CALMFJ010000074.1 coordinate 2,156, forward strand.
GCTACTATGTAGGATTTTCGGGGACCCTCGAGGTCGAGCCGGTGATGGGGAGTTATACGACAAACCTCGAGTGCAGGTTCGGTGGTTTTCGGGGGCGGCCCCTTATGAAAGGGGACGTCCTCACGCTGCGCGATATGTGCGAACCCGCCGGGTTTCAGGCGATACCCGATGAACTGATACCCCCGATGAAGGAACCCCATATTTTGAGGGTGCTCCCCGGTCCCGAAGCCGACCGTTTTACCCCGGCGTCCGTCAAATTTCTGTCCCACAGGGATGAAGCGCTTTTTTTCAGGGCGTCCGCGCGTCTCAACAGGACGGGCATACGCCTCGAGGGCCCTGCCGTCGAGTTCCGCGACAGAGTGGAGCAAAGCATCATATCGGAGGGCACCCTTCCGGGAACGGTCCAGGTGCCGGCCGATGGCCAGCCGATCATAAACTGTGTCGAAAGAACGATAGGGGGCTATGCCAGGCTGGGCACCGTGATCGATGCCGATCTCGACAAACTTGCTCACATCAGGCCGTTTGACCGGGTCATCCTGAGCGTGACCGACCGGGAAGAAGCCTGCCGCCTGTCTCAAGCGCGCAAGGACAGCATCGCGTTCTCTATCAAAAAACAATAGGCCCTGAATTTTCCCTTAACTTCTCACCGGTATGTACGATAACAGTTCTAAGAGAGCATTTCACTGCGGAGGGGTCAAGGTGAAAACATTTATGGAGAAATTTTCGATCACACAAAAGGCGTTGTTTGCTCCTGTCGTGGCGGCGGCATTCCTTGTTGCCGCCGGTTTTTTGTCCGCCGGCCCGGGACAGGGCACGGCCTTCTTCATCCTTCTGGGGGCAGGCGTCGTTGTTACCCTGGCAATCGGCTATTGTAGCGCGAGCGCTATGCGAGGGCCGTTGAAAGACCTCGAGAGGTCCTTCGAAAGCCTTTCGCAGGGAGACCTTACGAAGCGCATGGAGGAGTCGTCAGCGGGGGAGTTCGGGGCTATGGGCAAGAACTTCAACACGTTCATCGGCCGTGTGAGCACCGCACTGTCCGGGGTCGCCGATTCAAGCAGCCAGATATCTTTCGCCGTCAATACCCTTGATGCCACGGCAACCCAGATGGCGAAAGGGACCGACATCATCGTCACGGAGATCACATCGGTCGCGACGGCAAGCGAAGAGATGTCCGCAACGGCCAACGAGATAACGAATAATTGCATCGCCGCTGCAAAGAGTTCGGAGATCGCCAACAATTCAGCGGTGACAGGTGAGAACATCATCCAGGAGATCATCCGCAGCATGGGGCGCATCGATGAGAGGGTCAAGGAATCGGCGCTTATTATCCATAAGCTCGGTGAACGTTCCGACCAGATCGGTGAGATCGCGGGTATAATCAACGATATCGCCGAGCAGACGAACCTCCTCGCCCTGAACGCCGCGATCGAGGCCGCCCGCGCCGGAGAGCACGGACGGGGGTTTGCTGTCGTGGCGGACGAGGTCCGCAAGCTGGCGGAAAGGACAACCGGTGCGACAAAGCAGATCGGCGAAACGATACAGACGATGCAGAGCGAGATGAAAAACGCCGTCGTGTCCATGGAAGGCGGCGTAAAAGAGGTCGAGGTAGGGAACAACGAAACAGCAAAATCGGGCAACGCCCTGAAAGAGATACTGCACCAGATCAACACCCTGGGGTCGCAGATAAACCAGATCGCCGTCGCGTCGGAAGAGCAGAGCGCCACCACAAGCGAAATCAACAACAACATCCAGAAGATATCGAAGATCGTCGAGAACGCGGCGAAAAGCATCGCCGAGAACGCCGAGGCGTCATCGAACCTTTCGCACCTTTCGGTCCAGCTTACCAGGTTGGCGAACGAATTCAAAATAGAGGGCACGAGTTCCTCCAACCGGGCCTCATCGACGAAGGAAGAGGTTGTCGCCTTCGTTGAAAAGGCAGCCGATTACCTGAAGAACGCGCGCGACAGGCAAAAGGTATACAATGAAATGTCCGATCCCCACGGCCGCTTCGTGAAGGGAGAGCTCTACGTCTTTGTCAATACCATAGAGGGCTACACGCAGGCCCACGGACAGAACCCGAAACTTGTCGGAAAGTTCATGCTCGACCTGAAAGACGCCGATGGCAAGTTCTTCATGCGGGAGATAACGGAAATAGCAAAGACAAAGGGAAACGGCTGGGTCGAATACAAATGGATGGACCCCGTCACCGGCCGGATCATGGAAAAGATGACCTACTGCCAGCGGGTGGGAGGAGATGTGTATATCGGGTGCGGGATATACAAATAGGCG
>CALMFJ010000075.1 GCA_937862865.1 uncultured Pseudomonadota bacterium
GGGCAGGGTCCCGCCGGCGGTGAGGAAATTTCTCGAGAATGTCGATCTTTACGGAAATCCGTACGGGATCTCACGGAACAAGAGGAACGCCTGGATGCAGGACGAAGGGCTGGAGCAGTACGACCGGCACGAATTCCTGTATTACGTCGGGTGCACGGGCTCGTATGACACGAGGGCCCAGAGTGCGGCGAGGGCCGTCGGCCGCGCGTTGCGTGCGGCGGGGCTATCGGTGGGCGTTCTTGGCAACGATGAGATCTGTGACGGTAATGAAGTGCATAAACTCGGCGAGGAAGGCCTGTTTGAGGTCCTGGCAGAGGAGACAATCGGGCATTGCAAGAAACTCGGGGTTACAAAGATCGTCACGCTTTCACCCCATGCATACCATGCGTTCAAGAACCTGTATCCCAAATTCGGCGGCGAATTCGAGGTCTATCATTACACGCAGGTGCTCTATAAGGCCGTCCGCGAAGGGGCCCTCGACGTTTCAGGGGGTTACGGCGCAACAGTGACATACCACGATCCGTGTTTTCTCGGCCGGTGGAATGACGAATATGAGGCCCCGAGACGGCTTCTTGCCGCGATACCATCGGTCCGGTTCCTTGAGATGCAAAAGAGCAGGGATGCCGCCCTGTGTTGCGGAGGGGGAGCCGGAAATTTTGAGATCGATCTTCTCGGGGGCAGCGAGTCGAGCCCTTCCCGTCGGCGGGTCCGTGAGGCCATTGAAGCAGGCGCACAGGTGCTGGCCGTGGCCTGTCCGAAATGCCTCGTCATGCTGGAGGATTCGGTGAAGGCAGAAGAGGCCGGGCACAGGATCGTCGTCAAGGACATAGCCGAGATCGTATGCGCCGCGGCCGGGATCGAATAGACAGGGCAGGGCCCTTTCATGCCGGCATCCTGCGGGCGCTTAGACGCTGAGGGTCCGGCCTACAACGGCTTCAACAAAGTCCGGCCCGTAGAGATCGCGGAACGCCGCGATCGCCTCGTCCCCCGTGCAGTGTGTGGGGCAGATCTTCCTGACGCCGATCTCCTTGAATCTCTGTACCAGGGACCTCACGGCGGCAGCTGACAGGTCAAGGGTATGAAAGCCGCCAAGAACAAGATGGACCGGGGAGTGAAACTTCTCCCGTGCAGCCTCGACTATCCCGGTTATTCCATTGTGTGCACAACCGGCTATGAGGGAGATCCCGTTATCTGTCCTGAGTACAAGGGCCTGCTCCGGGATCGTGCCGTACCGGCAGAGCGCCATGGTCTCTCCCGTGGTGTAGAGGTCCCTGTCGATCTCCATGAAAGGCTTGACCTCGACCACATCAGACCCTGAGGCGACGATCTTGTCCTTGAATTCCCGGCTGACATCGGGGCAGACATACACGGGGATGCCGGGGTTGACCGCGAGCAAATGCCATAATCCGCCGACATGGTCCCAGTGTTCGTGGGAGATGACGACCTTTTGAATGCTTTTCGGGCGTATGCCCATGAGGTCGATGTTATGGGAGAGCATTTCCCCGTTCTCGCCGGCGTCAAAGAGGACCCTGTTGTCGATAAGATAGGAGACACCCCACCCGACGATGTAACGTATATCTTCCTTGCTGCTGTCAAAAAGTATCTTGATCTCCATCATGCACCCCTTCTATGACCGCCTGTCAATCTCCTCCGGTACGATCTTTTGCCCCGCGGTTCCTGAACCGGGAGCGCCTGCGCCTTCCCTGGGCCCCGGGCATAAGGAAGCTGTCGTCCACGGCCTTGCCGTTGAGAAGGTCGCTCAGGATGTTCTCGATATTGCCGCACATGAATGGCAGGACGCGAACACCTGCGCTGGCAAGGGCATTCTCAAAACGACGGGAGATCGCACCGCATACCAGCAGGTCAACACCCTGCTCCTTGATTTCCCGGGCCTTTTCAAACGGGCCGGTCCTTTTCAGGAGGGCCCTTTTCCTCTTCGCCCCGGCGACGCTCAGGGTGTCAACGATCCAGAGCTCGTCCGCGACATCGAACACCGGCGAGACCGAGCCGTTCCAGTTCGTAATTCCGATGAGCATAGATACTTTTTAGCAACATCTGTGCCATACAGTCAACAGGGAGCTGGATACAGCATATTCAAGATGTTGCGTATAACGCGCGCAACGCGGCCGTTGACATTTGATAGCACTTTGCAATATTGTATATTTGTATAGTGGCGAAATGCATGAGTATAAAGATAAAAGATAGTTTTCGTGCCGACCCGCAGGACGTCATACTTGACTCGATCAACGAAGGGGTTTTCACGGTTGATACGGATTGGCGCATCACTTCGTTCAACAGGGCCGCCGAGCGTATAACCGGAATTGGAAAGAACGACGCCCTGCACCGCCCATGTTCCGATGTCTTCCACGCAAATATCTGTCAGAACAACTGCGCCCTGCGAAAAACATTCGAGACGGGAAAACCGGTCGTGCACGTCACTGCCCATATTGTCACCAATGACGGAATTACCGTGCCCATCCGTATCTCAACCGCAATTCTCAAGGACAGGGACGGCAGGGTGATCGGGGGAGTGGAGACATTTCAGGACTTAAGCCAGGTCGAACAATTGCGAAAAGAGCTTCTCAAGCGGCACACATTCGAGGACATGGTCGGTGCGAGCCCCGCAATGAAGAGCATCTTTGAGATACTCCCGCCGATCGCGGAGAGCAGCAGCACCGTGCTGATCGAGGGGCCGAGCGGTACGGGAAAAGAGCTTTTGGCCCGGGCCGTGCACGATCTCTCGCCACGGAGAAAGAAGCGCTTTGTCGCGGTGAATTGCGCGGCCCTGCCGGACACCCTGCTGGAAAGCGAGTTTTTCGGCCATAAGGCCGGCGCCTTCACGGATGCAAAAAGGGACAAGATGGGACGTTTTCTGTACGCAAGCGGGGGAACGATCTTTCTTGACGAGATCGGGGACATATCGCCGGCCTTGCAGGTGCGCCTTCTGCGCGTGCTCCAGGAGCGCCAGGTGGAGCCTCTGGGGGCCATTGAGCCGGTCAGGATAGATGTGCGGGTCATCGCCGCGACGAACAGGGACCTGACAAAACTGGTCGAGCAGGGTAAATTCCGCGAGGACCTTTACTACCGGATCCGGGTGATCCGGCTCTTTCTTCCGTCGCTCAAGGAGAGAAGGGAGGACATCCCCCTTCTCATCGATCACATCATCGGGAAGTACAACCGCATTCAGGGCAGGAATATCTCGGGGATCTCGCCGGACGTGGCGGCCACGCTGATGGCGTACGACTTTCCGGGAAATGTGCGGGAACTCGAGAACATAATCGAACAGGCATTCGTCCTGTGCCGGTCAGATACCATAGAGCTCAAGCACCTTCCCGTCGAACTGAGACCGCCGCACGGCTTTTCATCGGACCATGCCGGCACGAACAACATCCGGGAGATGGAAAAGCAGCTCATTGTCGAGGCCCTGCGCAAATACGGCGGGAACAGGAAACGCGCGGCCCGTGAGCTCGGGATCGACGCCAGCACACTTTACCGCAAAATAAAAGACCTCGAACTCGAAGTCCCGCCCCGGGACGGCCGAACACGCAACAGATGATAGCCCGCCAGAGGGCCCCCATGCATCCCTTCCCGGCTGTCACCCCCCTCTGTGCAACCCGGAACGTGGAACGTGGAACGTAGAACGCGGAACGGAAAATTCCCCGCTACCGCCTCTTCCACTCCGGATCTTTCTTTTTAAAGAAAGCGTTGATGCCCTCCGATACATCTTCGGTGGTGCACAGACGGGAAAGCGCGCTTGTCATATGCTCAAAAGCCTTGTGGTACTCCATGTCGGCCGCCGTGTAAAATGCCTTCTTTGCCGTTTCCACCGCGAGGGGGCTTTTTTGCGCGAGCCGTGCAGCCCATGCGTTTGTCTCGCTGTCCAGTTCCTCGTTCTTTACGATCCGATTGACGAGCCCGATGCGATGGGCCTCAGCGGCATCAATGAGATCGCCGAAGAGAAGGAGCTCGAGGGTTTTTTTCCTTCCCACCGAGCGGCTGACGGGGACGGCGGGGCCGATGCAGTTGAGGCCGACATTGATAGCCGTCAGGCCGAACCGCGCTTTTTCCGAGGCGATAGCAAGGTCCGCCGCGGCGACGAGGCCTGCGCCGATAGCCGCTGCAATTCCCTGCACCTGTGCAATGACAGGCTTGCGCATGTCGTGCATGGTCACCATCGGTCTGCCCATCATCCCTATCCACTCGTTGTATTCCATCGCGGTCTTTCCCGGAAATTCACTGACGTCGATCCCGGCGCAAAAAGTTTTGCCGGCCCCTTTGAGCAGGATCACGCGAATGGCGTCGTCTTTATCGGCGAGGCGGAGGGCCTCGTCGAGTTCCTGCGACATCGGGGTGTTGAAGGTATTCATATTGTCGGGACGGTTGAGCGTTATCTCGCAGATGTGGTCGTCACGGACCCGGGTTGAAATGTACTGGTAATTCATAGCGTGCTCCTCTCGAAAGTATTCAGGTTCCCGTTTGTGTTCGATAAACCCGGTGAATTCCATACCAGATTTTTATGAGAGTTGTCAAAGAGGGCCCGGCTGCCGTGGCAAATCCCGTCCGGGTATGCTATATAAAAATCTTGACGTCAGGAGGTGCATGTCATGGAGAGAATATCATTTCAGGATTGCTATGCGGATGATCTCAGCCATTGCTACGGATGCGGACGGCTGAACCCGGACGGGCTTCACATCAAGAGCTACTGGGACGGTGAGGAATCGGTGGCAAGGTTCACCCCGAGGCCCTACCATATTGCGGCGCCGGGTTTCGTTTACGGCGGGATCATCGCATCGCTTATCGACTGTCACGGGACAGGGACCGCGGCGGCGGCGACGTATCGGCGCGAGGGACGGGACATGGGCTCCGAGCCAAAACTCAGGTTTGTGACGGCTTCCCTGAAGGTGAACTATCTTTTGCCCACCCCGCTTGGCGTCGAACTCGTGGCCCGGGGCAGGGTAAAGGACGCGGGGAGACGCAAGGTGACCGTTTCAGTTGATGTTATAGCGGATGGCAGGATCTGTGCAAACGGTGAGGTCGTGGCTGTCCTGATGCCCGAGGGAATGAAACGAGCGTAGCTTTCGGAATGCGCCTTCGGGCGTGCCGCCGGTATCACCGTGGCGGTAGAGGAATACGGCAGGCAGCGAAGAAGGAGCTTGGGGCGGTGCGATGGAAATAACTCTCGAACCCAATCTGTCACACTGTATCGAAACAGTGGCAAAAAACGAGTATGAGAGTGTCCTGGCGATCCTTCTCAGGGCCCGGGAAGAAGACAGGGAACTTGAGGA
>CALMFJ010000076.1 GCA_937862865.1 uncultured Pseudomonadota bacterium
CGGAAAAGGATCGTACGATGAACGGCGTAAGGCTAACGGCTAACGGCTAACGGCTTCTATCACCCCTGTCCGTCATTCCCACTTTCGAGGCTGGGCATAATTGAAATTTTGTCGTCATTCCGGCGCTTGACGCCGGAATCCAAGGTTTGTCGTTGATCTGGTTTTCTGGTTGTTCACAACATTTTAAATTCAGAAAGGTTCAACAGGAAAACAAAACCTTAGATCCCGGCGTCAAGCGCCGGGATGACGGGAGGAGGAGGACGGGATGACGGGAGGAGGGGGCCGGGATGACGATAGAAGGGAAACGCCTTACGCTCTCACGCCTTACGGTCCTTTGTAGTCGAGCAGCCGCAGGATTATCCTGTCGACCATCCTGTCTACCGCTGCCGTCGATGTGTGGCCGTTGGAGATGATCGAGAAGACGAGGTCCTCGCCTCCGTATGTCGTCATGTAGCCTGAGAGGCTCCTGACGCCGTTGATGGTCCCCGTCTTCGCACGGATGAGCCCCGATGCGCGTGACCCCTTGAGGCGGCGCTTCAGGGTGCCGTCAATGCTCATGATGGGAAGGGATTCGGAGAAATGGGCGGAATAGGGGCCGGCCGCCATGACCCCCAGCAGGCGTGCAAGCTGGCGGGGCGCGACGAGGTTCAGCGGCGACAGGCCGCAGCCGTCGGCCATCACGATGCCGCGGGCGTCGATGCCGGCTTTTTCGAGGGCCGCAAGTGCGACAGCGGCGGCGTTCCCGGTCGAATATGCGTTCCCCGCAGTCCTGCCGATCGCAAAGAGGAGCATCTCCGAGTAAAGGTTGTTGCTCAGCTTGTTGATGACCTTGATGATCTCCGAGAGCCTGACAGACTGATAAACCGCCAGCGTTTCAAGAGGCCCGTTCCTTTTCCGTTGTGCGATGTCAGTGATATCCGGGCAGTTGCGGGCACACAGGACGTTCCCCGTCGTATGTATCCCGGCCGCCGCCAGTGTCTCCTTCATGACGAACCCGCCGAACTGGGCAGGATAGCGGACTGGCACGTAGTGAATGGTCGCCGCGCCCCCGGGGCTTTTTGAGCCAAGGACCTGCAACGTCCTCGGGTCCGTGTAGTGAAAGCGGACCCCGTCCCCTCCCGCCCCTTTCCGGGAATTGAGCCTGTTCACAATTCGTATGTAATCACTCATGGGCTCCATGATGAACCGGAATCCCTGTCCTTTCTCGACCGGCGGGATGATGTCGAGCTGAATACAGTTGTTGTTGAAGGTGAAGGCATCCCGGGGGGCGCAGAAGCAGCGGTACGCGTCGTCCAGGTTCCAACCGTCCCCGTAAGGGCTTTCGGGGAATGCCGCGTTGTCGATGACGACATCTCCCCGTATCTCCCTGATGCCCCTGTCTGACAGGCGTTTTGCCCAGTCCTTGAAGACCCGTACCGGGTCATTGTCGTTGAAGTACCCGGAAATGGTCGGATCGCCGGACCCTTCGACAACAAGGTCCCCGTAGAGCACCCCCGACCGCACGCTGCCGTTCGTTGCAAGCCGTGTCTCATAGCGAAACTCGGGCGTCAGGACGATGAGGGCCGCCGCGCTCGTGAGAAGCTTCATGTTGGATGCGGGCCTGAGGGGCCTGTCGGGATTGAGCTCGAAAAGCCTTTCCCCCGTTGTCATCGATTCGACGACGACCCCGATCTTCGCCGGGCGAATTGCCGGGTCCTGTACAATGGCCCGGAGATCACGAGCGAGGTTCGTGTCCGTGCCCGATGCCTGGCAGGGATGGAAGAGACCGATGAGAGACATGATGAAAACGCTGAGGGCAATGCGAAGCATAAGCGGTTTTATCCGGCAATTGTGATGTGTTGCTTTCGTCAATAATTTGAAAGGAGGCATCTGTCGTTCTGGCATTTCAGGACCTTGATACGGCCGGGAAATCTCTTTTGCACATTCTCGATCCTTTTGTGTTTCGTCACGAAGAGGACTTTCTTGCCGGACCCGAGGGTGTCGAAGAATTCTTTTTCATCCATGAAATGTGCCCCGGCATCCTCATACTGAGAGCCCATTGCGAGCTCGCCGGTGTAGGACGCAATGACGACGGGTTTCTGCAGGTAAAACGGGAGCGTGAGATCGAGGGCGGAGTAGTTGACGATAATGTCGGGCTTGTCCTTCTGGGCCCGGGCCTCGATTGCCAGGTCTTTCGCGGTATTTGCCCTGTCGAGTATCCCGGAATGTGCTATGATCGCGATGATCATGGACAGCGAAAAGAGGAGCAGGATACGGAAAACATTGCTTGTATCCTTCATGCGCCTGAACAGGAAAAGGACGAAGCAGGCCGCGGCGCTCAGGGAAACGGTGAGGGAGAAAGAGAAGAGGTCCCTGGCGATGTCCCGGGATTCCATTGTGATATTGTCGATGTATGCCATAAAAGAAGGGCTCAGGTAGAGAAAGACGGCCAGCGCGAACACCGCCATTATCACGCTGTTCCCGATGATCTCCCAATTCCGCTTGAACAGGGAATGCCTGTGCTCATAAAAGAGCACCGCAATAAGTATGGCAAGTGCCGGAAAGGCAGGAAGAATATACGGCGGGAGCTTCGATCCGGAGAGGCTGAAAAACACGAACACAAGTGCGGACCAGATCGCGAACAGGCGGCATTCGCTCTTTTTCCAGGCCATGGCGAACGCGCGCGGGATATACAGCGACCAGGGGAGCATGCCTCCGAAAAGGACGGGGATAAAATAATAGACCGGCCCGCTGCGTTTATGCTTCGTCGAGATGAACCTGAGCACGTGCTGGTCAATGAAAAAGAAGGTGAAAAACTCCTTCTCCCTGATGGAGATGATGACAAACCACGGTGCCGCTATCAGGCAGTACAGCGCGATACCGCGTATGAGCTTCATTTCTTTGACGAAAGCGAGGTTTCCCTCCATGAAAAGGAAAATGAGGAGCGCGCCGCACAGAAGGACCGGGGAGACGGGGCCTTTTGTCAGGGTGGCCAGCGCCATGGCCGCATAAAATCCCCACAGGAACGGGCCGCACCTTTCCCGGTAATATCCGTAAAAACATAAAAGCGACAGGAAGAGCCAGAATGTGAGCAGCATATCGGTCGTGACGATGCGGGCCATCGCGAAGAAACCGAATGACGACAGGAGGACGAGGGACCCGAGAAATGCGGCCAGGTCATCGGTCCACCGCCGCACGAAAAAGAAAAGGCTGAACACGCATAAGAGAGCGGCAAGGGCATTCGGGAACCTGAAGGACCATTCGCTGACCCCGAAAACCTTATATGACAGCGAGACAGCCCAGTAAAGCAAGGGAGGTTTCTCGAAATAGCGGACGTCGTTAAGCCGGGGCACCGTGTAATCGCCGGTTTCAACCATTTCACGCGGGATCTCGGCATACCGGCCTTCGTCCGGCTCTTTCAGGGAATACGAGCCGAGCCCTGCAAGAAGAAAAATAGAGGAAAGGACAAGGAGGACGCCGATGTACCCGGCAAGCCTCTTATTCTGTTGTGCCAAATTATCCATCACCTTCTTTTGCACGATGGAAGATCACCATTTCCGTGTCCCCGATCGTATCCCGGGACCGCATGGCGGCACCGGGCACGGCGTTTTTCACCTCACCCGCATCGCGCTTGCGGGTGAGCAGGTAAAACTCGCCGCCACGCGCCGCATACTTACGAAGGCCGTTGATATCATGTTCGTCGATATGCACGGCAAATCTGCCGACATAGTATACATATACTCCACGGATACTGCCATAATAGACCCAGGGTGTCGTGCCGCCCGCAAGCGACCTCAGCTTTTCGGCCACCGGCCTCGGGGATTTATAGCGATTGAGCTTTTCGAAGACGGAAATATTACCGATCAGGTATGCGAGCCCGAGAAATATAGCGATGGACGTAAAGGCCTTCCGGCCGGACAAAAATTTGGGGGGAACAAATACAAAGATGCTGCTGCAGATCGCCGCAATGCCGAGCATGGTACGTTCGGGCATGAATTCGCCGTATCGGGCAGGGGCGTAAACAAAGAGGGCTATGCCGAGGCAAAGGAAAAGGACCGCGGCAACCGAAAAGGCTATCCTGTTGTAAAGCCTGTCCCATTCGACCATCGGGCCCGAAACGATAACGGCAAGGGCCGGGAGGACGGGCAGCATGTATTTGCTGATCTTTCCCGAGGACATTGAAAAAAAGAAAAAGAACCAGAGGGACCACAGCAGGAAAAAACGCGTTCTCTTATCGGTCCTCCAGTTTTTGAACGCAGCGTAAAGGCCGAGCGGCAAAAATAAGGTCCATGGAAAGAAATCAAGCGGGAGTGTCGTGAAATAATAATAGAAAGGCCGTTTGTGGCTCCAGGCCTCGAAGAACCTCAGGAAGTTCTGACGAAGTATATTCTCATAAAGGTAAGGGTAACCCTCTTTCAGATATACCGCGCAATACCAGGGAAGGACAACGGCAAGGAATACGAGAATACCGAGTACGGTATGCCGGGTCAGTATAACGGACAGTCTCTTTTCGGAGATCAGGTAGAGAATGATGACCGGGACAGCGAGCACGGCCGCGAGAGGCCCTTTCGCCATGAACGCAAGGGCGAGCATAATGAAAAAAGCGTAGTACCAGCCGCTTCTGCCGTTCTCCGTAAATCTGAAGAACGCCAGAAGCGCGAGGACGAGTGCGGCCGAAAAGACCATGTCGACCTGGAGGTAGCGCGCCTGCCAGTAAAAAAGCGGGGCCAGCCCCAGGACAACCACGCTGACGAGTGATCGTGAAGGACCGAATGCCGACCGTGTGACGAGAAGGAGGGCAATGAGAGTGATGAGCGCGGCACATGCGGAAGAAAGGCGCATCGAGGTCTCTGCCGGAAAGCACCGAAAGGTTTTTGCAAAGGCAAAGGCCGCATAATAGAATAACGGGGGTTTCTCGCCGTATGGCGTATTGTTGAGATGGGGCACGACAGGATTGTTGTCGAGCTCCTTCACGATCTCGGCGAAATCACCCTCATCGGGCGCCCAGAAATCCCGCCCCCCGAGGTTCGTGAAGAAGAGCAGCGCAGACGCGATGATGACAGAGATTATCAGGAGCTTTGCAGATATGCGGTCCGTCGAACCTGCCCGGTGATCCATTACCAATGACCGTCTTTTTCCATAACGAGCTGTTTCACGCTGCGGCCCCACAATCCGAATTGCATATTAAAAGGGCAGACTGTAAGCCGGGTTCTGTTTTTCCGCCTTTTGAAGCGGAAACGGCGATCATTTCTCTGTATCCGGCATCACCGGATATCAAGCGGCCTACCCGGGTATTGGACGGGCCGTCCACGCCGCGTGAAGCGGCACCCTCTTTGGCCTTGCATCGGATGGGGTTTACAAAGCTCCCGCGTCGCCGCGGGACTGGTGGGCCCTTACCCCGCCATTTCACCCTTACCCTTTGAGGGCGGTATATTTTCTGTTGCACTTTCCCTGGGGTTGCCCCCGGTTCCCGTTAAGAACCATCCTGCCCTTCGATGCCCGGACTTTCCTCCCCGCCTGATTCAGGCGGAGCGATCACCCGTCTGCCCTTTTAATATGGCATCCTTCGCAAGTTTATCGGCTTCCCGATTTTGTTCCCGCGGAATATAGTGTATCGCAAATCGGTCGAAATTGCTTACGGTTTGTTTTATTTTTTTCACATACTGAAAAAGGGTCATATTCTTGATCTTGTACAACCCGTTGACCTGGTTGGCAACAAGCTGTGAGTCCGTGTAGACCGTAACGTTTTTCACGGAATTCGAAACTGCGTCCTTGAGCGCGATGAGAAGCGCCTCGTACTCGGCCATATTATTGGTCATCTCACCGAGAAAGACGCTTTTTGAGAGGATGATGTTCCCGTCGTTGTCCCGCGCAACGATACCTGCACCCGACCTTCCGGGGTTGCCCGATGATGCGCCGTCGACGTTGATATGCCACTGCACTAATCGTTTTCCCGGAAAAAGAGTATGCGGTTGCAGCTCGGGCACTGGATGAGCTGTTTGTTCTTCGTCACTTCGATAAAAAGCTGTGGCGGGATGTTCATGTTGCAGCCGAGGCAGACTCCGTTCTTGACGTTTGTGACCGCGATGCCTCCGCGTCCTTCCTTGAGAATTCGATACATGTTCCGCAGGTTCTCGCTCACGACGGACAAAAGGTTGTCTCTTTCCTGCGTGAGCCTCGCAATCACCTCATCCATGGACTTCATTTCCTTTTCGATAACGGCCCTTTCCCCCTCGGATTGTCTTTCGATCTCCTTGAGATGAACATGCGAGCTTTCATAGTCCTTCTTGAGGTCTTCCACTTTTTCCATGAGGACGAGGACGTCTTCCTCGGTGCGGTCGTTGGTCTCCTTCGCTGCTTCGATCTCTTTTAGAAGGGCCTGGTATTCCTTGTTCGTTTTGACATCATAGAGCCGTACCTCGAGTTTCTTTATCTTTTCTTTTTCGACTTCGAGCTCTTTTTCTTTCTTGCGCCTTTCTTTTTCCAGTTCGTCAATTATTTCTTTTTCCTTTTCGATCTTTTGACGCACCGCGAGCAGTTCTTCGTCCATCTGTTTAAGCCGTTGCGGCGCACGAAGGAGCTTTCGTTCATCCTCCATGATGAGTGTTTCTATTTTCTGCGCTTCAAAAAGGGTTTCGAGTTCCCGCTCCAATGTATTGCCTCCAAAAATGAAAGGGGGTGTACCCGTTGGTACACCCCCTCTTCGTTAGTTAAGATCCCGTTCTATGAGAAATTTTTTCACCATTTCCATTTTCAATGGGCCCACTTGGGTTCGAACCAAGGACCTACCGGTTATGAGCCGGTGGCTCTTCCAGCTGAGCTATGGGCCCAATTTGTCAATAAAATAAACGATTTTATCGCTATTGTCAATTGAATCCGTGAACCGGGTGAACAGTCAACAGTAAACAGTGAGGAGTCGGTAAAGCTCTCCACTGTTTACTGTTTACTGTTCACTGTCTTTGTAATAGAATGTCGACACAGCCACGAATCGATAAAGGAGAGGCACATCATGAGTGACGAAAGGGTCACCAAGGAAGTATTGCTTGAAAAGGCGCGGAAACCCGCTCTCGATGCTATGAAAATGCATCCGTTCTATAAAGGAAAGATAGAGATGGTCCCGAAGTGTGTCGTGAGGGACGTCAATGACTTTGCGATCTGGTACACGCCGGGTGTTGCCGAACCGTGCAAGGCGATCAATAAAGACCCTGAAAAGGTTTTCGAATACACGAACAAGGGGAACACGGTGGGCATCGTGACCGACGGGACGCGCGTTCTCGGCCTCGGTGACATCGGCCCGATGGCAGGACTGCCCGTCATGGAAGGAAAGGCGCTGCTGTTCAAGTATCTCGGCGGCGTCGACGCCTTCCCGATCTGCCTCGATACGAAAGACCCGGATGAGATAATACGGACCGTAAAATTGATCGCTCCCGTGTTCGGCGGAATAAATCTCGAGGACATAGCGAGCCCGAAATGTTTTTATATACTGGAGAAATTACGGGCCGAATCGCCGATACCCGTCTGGCACGACGACCAGCAGGGCACGGCTGCCGTGACGCTCGCGGGCCTTGTCAACGCGCTTAAGATTGTCGGCAAGAAGATCGAAGACGCGAAGATCACGATGATCGGCATAGGCGCCGCAAATGTCTGCATCGTCCGGATGCTGATCAAGGCCGGCGCGGACCCGAAGAAGATCATCGTTGTCGACAGCAAAGGCATTCTCAACCGCAGGCGTGATGACATAAAGCCCGCCTATAAAGAGAAGCTTGAGCTTGCGCAGATGACGAACGGAGAAAACCGTGAGGGGGACACCGCTGCGGCGCTCAAGGGGCAGGATGTGCTGATCGCCCTGTCGAAGTCGGGGCCCGACGTTATCCGGAAA
Source organism: uncultured Pseudomonadota bacterium (assembly GCA_937862865.1). GTDB lineage: Bacteria > Desulfobacterota > Syntrophorhabdia > Syntrophorhabdales > Syntrophorhabdaceae > Delta-02. The sequence goes on from CALMFJ010000076.1 coordinate 7,859, forward strand.
GACTGGGTGGCATCAATGGCTGACAACGCTATTGTGTTTGCCTGCGCCAACCCGATACCCGAGATGTGGCCGTGGGACGCAAAAGAGGCAGGCGCACGGATCGTGGCGACGGGCAGGAGTGATTTTCCGAACCAGGTAAACAACTCGGTCGGCTTTCCGGCCATCTTCCGGGGCACCCTCGACGTTATGGCGCGCACGATAACGGATGAGATGTGTATCGCGGCCGCATACGAGCTTGCACGGTTCGCCGGGGACAAGGGGCTTGACGAGGACCATCTTCTTCCCACGATGAGCGAGTGGGAGGTTTTCCCGAGGGAAGCGGTCGCCGTCGCGAAAATGGCCATGCAACAGGGAGTGGCGCGCCCGACGATAGACGAGAAGGAACTCTACAATATGGCCGCCGCGAAGATACGCAGGGCACAGGACGAACTGGGGCTTCTCATGGAGAAGGGCATCATAGCACCTTACCAGGAATGAGGGATACCGGCATGCGCGAGATCCATATCGACGATATCACTGCCGCGATCGAACGTCTTTTTATCGATGCGAACATCAACCTCTCCGGGAACATGTACACCGCTATCAAGGACGCGATAGACAGGGAAGCGTCGCCTGTCGGGAAAGAGGTGCTCCGGGAATTGCTCAGGAATGCCGATGTCGCGCGGGAAGAGAAGATGCCCATATGCCAGGATACGGGGCTCGCCGTGGCCTTCCTTGAGATCGGGCAGGACACCCATATCACGGGCGGCGACTTGAGCGAGGCCGTCTCCGAAGGCGTCCGCCGCGCATACCGCAACGGCTATTTGAGAAAGTCGTGCTGCCACCCTTTTACGCGGAAGAACACGGGGGACAACACCCCTCCGATCGTTCATATAAAGATCGTACCCGGGGACAGGCTGAAGGTCACCGTTCTGCCGAAGGGAGGGGGAAGCGAAAATTATGGCGAGGTGCGCATGCTGACCCCATCGCAGGGCAAGGAGGGTGTCAGGGCGTTCATTCTTGAAATGGTCCGCAAGGGCGGGCCGAACCCGTGCCCCCCGATCACGGTGGGCATCGGGATCGGCGGCAACTTTGAAATGTCCGCCCTTCTGTCCAAGGAGGCGCTCATGGTGCCCCCGGGCGAACGGAGCACCGATCCGGAAATGGCCGACCTGGAACGGGAGATCCTCGAAGAGATAAACAGGACGGGCATCGGCCCGCAGGGGTACGGAGGCACCGTGACCGCGCTCGATGTCCACATAAAGATGGCGCCCTGCCATCTTGCGTCGTTGCCCGTGGCGGTCAACATCCAGTGCCACGCGCACAGGATGAAGGAGGCTGTCCTGTGACAGGCATACCGGGAAACGACGCGGTAAGAAGGATCGGGACTCCGCTCATGGATGCCGTTGTGGGTTCTCTGAAGGCGGGAGACAAGGTGCTGCTCTCCGGTTTTATCTACACGGCGAGGGACGCCGCGCACAAGCGTTTTTCGGAGGCCCTTGCCGCAGGGAAGGAGCTGCCGTTCGACATAAAGGGACAGGTGATCTACTATTGCGGCCCCGCCCCCGCACCACCGGGGAGGGTCATCGGGTCCTGCGGCCCGACCACCAGCTCGCGCATGGATTCGTATGCGCCGGGGTTGATATCTCTCGGCCTCGGGGGTATGATAGGGAAAGGTAAACGCTCTGATCAGGTAAAGCAGGCGCTGATAGAACACAGGGCGGTCTACTTCGGAGCGACAGGAGGGGCCGGAGCGCTTTTAGCGCGTGCGGTTGTCGCTGCGGATGTGATCGCCTACGAGGACCTCGGGCCCGAAGCTGTCGTGAGGCTTGAAGTGAGGGATATGCCGCTTTTCGTCATTAATGACATTTTCGGAAACGATCTCTACGAGGCCGGTACAGAACGTTACAGGCGGTGAGACCCGTGTTTAAGGGGTTTTTGGGATATGAATTCGAAGAGAACGATTGATATAAGGAGATGCGATGCCTGAGATCCGTGTTGCGATTGCCGGTGTGGGGAACTGTGCGAGCTCGCTGGTACAGGGGATCTTCTATTACGCCCGGCAGAACCGGGACGCCGTCGGGCTTATGCATCCTGACATCTGCGGGTACGGTCCCGGGGACATAAAGATCGTCGCGGCTTTTGATATCGACGAGCGTAAGGTGGGCAAACCTCTTGAAGAGGCCATATTCGCACCGCCGAATTGCACGAAGACCATTGAACCCAAAATCCCGGCGACCGGGGTCTCCGTTCTCATGGGCCACGTTCTCGACGGCGTGGCGCCCCATATGAAGCAGTTCCCGCCGGAGCGCACCTTCGTCGTATCCCGTGCCGAACCGGTCAATGTCGCGGCCGTGCTTGAGGAGTGCAAGGCCGACATCCTGGTCAACTACCTTCCCGTGGGGTCCGAAGAGGCGGCGCGCTTTTATGCGGAGGCGTGCCTTGAAAAAGGCGTGAGCCTGATCAACTGCATCCCTGTTTTTATCGCCTCTGACACGTCATGGGCGAAACGGTTCGAAGAAAAGGGCATCCCGGTCATCGGCGACGATGTGAAATCCCAGATCGGGGCGACCATCATCCACAGGACGCTTGCAAAGCTCTTCAACGACCGGGGTGTGAAGCTCGACAACACGTACCAGCTCAATACCGGCGGCAACACTGATTTTCTCAACATGCTGAACCGGGAGAGGCTGACGTCGAAAAAGATATCGAAGACCGAGGCGGTCCAGTCGAATATCGACGTGCCGATCCCGGCGGACAACATCCATATCGGCCCGTCCGATTACGTTCCCTGGCAGAGGGACAACAAGGTCTGTTTCATGCGGCTCGAGGGCAGGATATTCGGTGACATCCCGATCAACTGTGAGCTGAGGCTCTCCGTCGAGGACTCGCCGAACAGCGGCGGATGCATCATCGATGCGGTACGGTGCTGCAAGGTCGCGCGCGACAGGGGGACAGGCGGTGCCCTGGAGTCGATATCCGCATACACGATGAAACACCCGATCAGGCAATTTTCCGACGAAACAGCCCGCGCCATGGTCGAGGAGTTTATCCGGGGCGAAAGATCCCGGTAGGGTGCCGCAGGTGATTGGCCCAAAGATCGGTCACCGGCTGGATCCCGTCATTGTTTCCCTGTGCCGCTTTATCCTTAAGAGCAAGGTCATTTCACCGAATGTCATCAGCGTGACGGGCACCCTGTTCGGTTGTCTCTGCGCCCTCCTCGTCTTTTTCGAGCACCCCGTAGCGGGAGCTGTCTCACTTCTCATCGCAGGTTTTCTCGATATCCTTGACGGGGCGGTCGCACGCTCGTCGGGCCGGGTGACACGGTTCGGGGGCTTCTTCGATTCCGTCCTCGACCGGTACACGGACCTCGCGGTCATGGGGGCCATCATGCTGGTCTACATGCGCCACAACGAAATGGGGTACGCATTGACCGGTTTTGTAGCCGTCATCGGCACAGCCCTCATACCTTACGCACGCGCCCGCGCCGAAGCCGCATCCGTCCAATGCAAGACCGGCCTCCTCGAGCGCCCCGAACGCACCGTCCTCATCCTCATCGGCCTGTTCATCCCGTTTTTGTTGAATTATGTCGTGATTGTTCTAGCGGTCTTGACGCACGTAACGGTCATTCAGAGGATCGTGCATGTGTGGAGGGAAACAAAGAAATTAGACCGTAAGGGCTGATGGCACAATAAACGATCACCACCCCCGTCATCCAGAACCGTCCTCTGCATTTCCGGGTGCATCCTGCCATCGTCATCCCGGCGCTTGACGCCGGAATGACGGCCGCGAGGGGACTCACGATCCGATCATTTATTAATCATATTAAAGATCTCTTCCTTCAATATATTCTTCGCCATCTCCTTCGGTATCCCCGACTTGATCACTGTGCCTTTTTTAAAGAGCATTGCGCTCGTTGCGCCGAAAGCGAGGCCTATGTCGGCTTCCCGCGCTTCACCGGGGCCGTTGACCTCGCAGCCCATGATGGCGACGTCGAGGTGGGCGTCAAATTCAGCGATCTCGTTTTCGAATTCCTCGACGATCTCGGCGAGGTTTGTCTTCGTCCGACCGCACGTGGGGCAGGAGATGATGTTTATTCCGCGTTTTCTTAGACCGAGGCCCCTGAGGATATGATACCCGGCGATGACCTCCAAAACGGGGTTGCCTGTGAGCGATACCCGGATGGTGTCGCCGATCCCTTCGTGAAGAAGGATGCCGATACCGATCGCCGACTTGATCGCGCCGGAGAAAACAGGGCCCGCCTCGGTTATCCCGACATGGAGGGGGTAATCGGAGCGTTTGGAGAATTTTTTGTATGCGGTGATGGTTTCCTGTATGTCGGACGCCTTGAGGGACACCTTGATCTCCGTCCAGCCGACATCTTCAAAGAGCGCGATGTGATACAGGGCGCTTTCGACCATCGCATCGGCGTTCGGCCTTGGGTGGTCCTTCAGGACGCGCTTCTCAATGGACCCGGTGTTCATCCCGAGGCGGACCGGCGTTTTCGTATCCCGCGCCATGACGGCAACTTCTTTGACCTTCCGCAGGTTATTTATCGTACCGGGATTTATCCGGATGCCGTCGATGCCGAGTTCCATCGCCTTGAGCGCGATCTTATGATTGAAATGAATGTCGCCGATGATGGGAACGTCCACTTCCTTTTTAAGGAAAGGGATGATCTTGCACGTCTCTTCCTGGGGAAGAGCTATCCGCACGAGTTCACATCCCGCCTTCTTCAGTTCCCGGGTCTGTGTCAGCGTCTCGTTGAAATTTTCCGGGTTTGTCTTCAGCATCGACTGAACGACGATAGGGGCCCCGCCCCCTATGGGCACCCCGCCGACCTTGATCGGCCTTGTTTTTTTTCTTTTCATTCTCACTGTCCTCGATTGAAGTGACGGAAACCTTGGTTATCTTATCCCGTGCCAATAAGGTTGTCAAACAGGTAATAGGTAATAGGCGATAGGGAAAGCTGTATTGGTTCCCATCACCCATCACCCATCACCGGGTTTTTTTCTGTAGCCCATAGCCCATAGCCTGCATTTCTGCACTGAATTGATTTGCTCTCATCCAGCCGACCTGATATATTGTGAAACGCATGAAGCCGGAAAAGAAAAAAGGCATTTTGCTCATCGTGATAGGCCTGTGCATCCCTCTTTTTGCCCTGCCGTTCGTCTCGGGTTTCGATATGAGCAAGGGTTTTATGGACAACTTCTACAATACGGGGATCAGGATAACGAAAGACACAGGCCAAACCGCTCCGGTCGCGAAGATCTCTCCCGCCGGCAGTTCGAAAAACCCTCTGGACCTGAAGAAAATGCGGATCGAAAAGATCCCCTACAGGTTCTTTTTCGTTCCGGCCATCTTTCTGATCTATGTCGGGATCGTTATGATAGACAGGGCCCGGACAAAATCTTCCGGCCAAGAAACCTGAATGTAAACAAGGGATTCCCGCAATGTCCCTATCAAAAAGCAGTAACGGCAAAAAAATAATGCACATTAATGTATTTTGTTAACTATTTCACTTGACTATAGTCGAGGGGTGGGATAATTTCTTACAGCAATTTCAGGACCTTTATTATCACATCTCAATACGCAGCCAGGAGGACAGGTATATGATGGACAAATGGACCTTTGGCTTTACAATGGTTGTTGTCGGCATGGGCGGAACGATCTGTACCCTCATAGTGTTCAGCCTCATAATGTCTGCACTGAAGAAGGTGTTTCCGTACAAAAAAGAAGAAGACAATTAAAGGGAGGACGAGGGTATGTTTCTTGATTCCGTAATGAGTGGCTTAAACGGGTTGATAGCTGGTTTCGCAAACATGCACTGGTCGAATCCGGTCATGATGCTTATCGGTTGCCTGCTGTTGTACCTTGGTATAAAGAAGGACTGTGAGCCGTTGCTCCTGCTCCCGATAGGGTTCGGGTGTATACTTGTTAACGTACCTCTCGCGGGCCTGATGGACAAAGAGGGTTTCCTGCGCATAATCTACGATGCCGGTGTTATCACGGAACTTTTCCCGCTGTTCATATTCGTCGGTATCGGTGCAATGACGGATTTCGGGCCGGTGCTCGAGAACCCGTATACTTTTCTCCTTGGCGCGGCGGGGCAGTTCGGTATCTTTATTACCCTGCTTCTTGCGCTGGCAATCGGGTTCCCTTATAAAGATGCCGTTACGATCGGTATTATCGGTGCATGCGACGGTCCCACCGTCATATATGTCGCGTCGCAGTACGCCCAGCATCTGCTAGGGCCCGTGACAGTTGCGGCGTACTCGTACATGGCCCTTGTGCCCGTGCTTCAGCCGCCTATCATGAAAATGCTGACGACGAACAAGGAAAAGGTCGTTGTCATGAAAACACATGCAAAGACCGTTTCCAAGACGACCAAGATGCTTTTCCCCATAGTCATCACGATCATCGGCGGCTGTATAGCACCGAAGGGCCTGCCCCTTCTCGCGACGATCATGCTCGGCAACCTCATGAAGGAGTCGGGTGTTGTCGGCCGTCTGACAAGCGCTGCAGAAAATGAAATAGCCAACATCGTCACGCTTCTCCTCGGTCTGGCGATCGGGGCGACAATGAGCGGCCCTGTCTTCGTTCAGCCGAAGACGCTCATCATCCTTGTCCTGGGCCTTCTGGCAATATGTCTTGATACCGTGTTCGGCGTTCTTTTCGGAAAGGTCCTCTACATTGTCACCGGCGGGAAGGTCAATCCTCTCATCGGTGCGGCCGGCATCTCGGCGTTCCCGATGTCGGCGAGGGTCGTTCAGAAGGAAGGTATGAAATATAACAAGAGGAACTACCTGCTCATGCACGCCATGGGCGCGAACGCAGGCGGGCAGGTCGGTTCCGTTATGGCCGCAGCGGTTATGCTGTCGGTGCTTAATGGAATGGGAATTATATAGAGACAGGCGATAGGCCATGGGCAATGGGAAAACCACCAATGGCCTGTGAAACGCGATGAATCTTTTAGGGTCGGACGGGCAGCTGTCCGACCCCGTTTTTTTGTTGAAGAGACCTTAAGGAATAGGCTTGCACAACGTGTTTAACTTGGTATACACTAGGGCAGTGGCAGGACAGGGGAAAATAAGGGGCATTTTCTTTCACTAAAATTGGGTAGAAGGGCGCTTGTCGCCCTTTTTTTTCGGGGTAATATTTCAAAAGGGGGTTCGGTGTATGGAATTCATGCAAGTCGCAGCTACCGTTGTGTTTCTCGCCAGCATCATTCTTGTCATCACAGGCTGGATCGACAGCGTCATTGCCGCCCTGGGCGGCATTCTTTTGATGGTCTTTCTGGGGGTATATTCGGATGTCGATGCCTTTAAGATCGTCGACTGGAACGTCATATTCATCCTGCTCAGTATCTGGATCATATCGGGGTATTTCGGGCGGTCAGGTGTCCCCGATTTTCTTTCAGCTTTAATGCTCAAGCTGTCCAAGGGAAACATTGCATTTTTTGTTACCTCCATTGGCGCGCTGGCCGGCCTGGTCTCCATGCTGATCGATAATGTCGTCGTCGTCATCATGTTCGCACCCGTTATTTTTCATGCGTGCAGGAAATTCAAGTTTCCGGCTTTTGCCCCTGTCTTATTTGTCGGTTTATGCTCGAATTTTATGGGAACGGCTATGCTCCTCGGCGATCTGCCGCCCCAGATGCTGCACAGCGTTTCAGGAATCGAGTTCTGGGGGTTCATCTGGCACTCCGGCAGGCCCTCATCGTTGTTTATCCTTATGATATCCTATGTTGTAACGTGCTGGATGTTCTATCTTATCTTTGCAAGGAAATATAAGGGAAAGAGAATGGACGTCGCATCCATTGAGGAGAAACCCTCTGACCATATCAAGGACAAACCCTTTGCGGTCGTGTCATGCGGTATATTCCTCCTGACGATCCTCGCAATGGCCTTCAGGCCCGTTTTCGGGTATCATCTCGGTTTTATCGCAATGTGGGGGGCAATTGCCCTGATTCTCTTCTTCGAATTGTTCGGTAAACATTTCACGGTCGAGACGCCTGACGTCGAGCATATCCTCGCGGAACTTGACTGGAGGGCGATCGGTTTCTATGTGTCACTCTTTGCGCTGGTCGGCGGCCTCGAGCACGCCGGCGTTATCAAGATCGTCACGAGCGCCATCACCCCCATCATCCAGAAAAGCCTTATCGTGGGAAGCTCGGCCCTGTACTGGATAACCGCCCCTATCGTCGGCATCGTCGAGCATGATGCCTATATTCTGACATTGCTCTATGTCATCAGGGACCTTGGCAAAGACACGGGCATGAACCCCTGGCCTCTTTACTGGATGCTCCTGTGGGCGGGGACACTCGGCAGCAACCTGACGGTCGCGGGCGCGCCGGCGCTTTTCGTGGCCAAGAATCTGGGCGAGAAGGAAGACGATAGAAAAGTCGGCCTGAAGGAATTTCTGGGTATCACGGTGCCGTATGTTGTCGTGTCGCTCGTTGCCTGTTATATACCCGCAATGTTTATCTGGGTCATTCCTTTTGCAAAATAGGGGGAGGGGGTAATTATGGCCATACTTACTATTTCGCGGCAATTTGGCGGTGGGGCGAAAGCTGTAGCCCTTCAGGTAGCCTCCGACCTTGGCTACGAATATATCGACCGGGCGACGATGTTCAAAGATATCTCGGCGCAGGGGCCCCGCTGGGGATCGTATGCAAAGGATTTCGATGAGCAGTATCCCAATGTGTGGGAAAAGAATGACTGGTCATTCAAGGCGTTTGTCGCAATTATCCAGAGCCTTATCTACGACTATGCCCAAAGAGATAACGTGATCATTGCGGGAACGGGCGGTACTTTTTTGCTGAAAGGCGTCCCGCATGTTCTGAGGGTACGAATCGAGAGCAGCCTGGAGGACCGGATCAATCGTGTTCAGGGAGATCAGGTCATCAACGAAAATACGGCGAAATGGATCATCGAAAAGATCGATGCCGATATGTCACGGTCTATGTATATCCTTTACGGGAAGCACTGGGACGACCCCAGGGAATTTGACCACGTATTCAATAGTTCGACGCAGGGCAAGGACCAGATCGTGGAAGAGATCAAAAAAGGTGTTCTCGCGAAAGATGCGTTAAAAACACAGGACGCCATGAACATTCTCAATCTCAGGGCCCTCGCAGCAAGGGCTAAGGCGGCGATACTTACAGATCCGAATTTTACAGTGTCATATCTCGATGTAACGCCTGTCGAAGAGGGCATGCCGAAATACGGCCTGAGAGTGCACGGATTCGTGCATGAAACGGATGACGCTTCGGGCATTAAAGAGGCGGTTAAAAAAATTGTCACGGATATCCCGGTCGAATTCGATGTTCACTACCAGATGTACCCGCGGTTCGGCCATTTCGATTTTAAGTAATTGTTTGCACAGAGACAGAAGATCCCCGGCTAAGGTCATGCCGGGGATCTTTTTTATACATTCTGCCGGGCTTCCCGGGCCAATCTTTGCGCTTTGATCTTCATCAGCGCGCTCGTTGTCGAGCGCTCCGTCTCTTCAAGCTTCGCCGTGATGAAGTGTATCGTTTCCTCGATCCGGGGTATGAAGGAATACTCCAGGGCGTTGACGCGGCGCCGGGTCTTCTCGACCTCGCTCGCCATCCGGCGGACCTTGTCTTCCGTTTCGGACATCGCGAGGAGATCCGGCAGAAAATCACGCAGCCGGGAGACGGCAATGTCGAGTTCGGGCGATGTGTGAACGACGGAGTACCTGCCGGTCACGTCGCCGTAACGGATGTCGAGCTTCTGGATCCTCACCCCCAGCATCCTGACGGGCTCGACAATGATGTCCAGTTCCTGCTGTACGGATTCAAGGGCGTTCTCCGTTATCGTTCGCGAGGACGTTATCTCCGCAAGCACGAACAGCTTCATGACGAGGGGGAGTTCGTCGTCCACCATCTGGCGGAGCCTGCGGTATTCGTGGGCCACGTTCATGAATTCCTTGATGAGGCCCTCGAGCTTGTCCTTCAGGAGCTTATGCCCCCGCCGGGCGACGACGAGGCGCCGTCTGAGTTTCAACAGTTCCATCCGGGTGGGGTTTACGGCAAGTCTCAAATGTCCATCCTCAATTCGAGCTCTGCGGGTAGTACTTTTCTATGAATTCATTGCGAATACGCTTGAGCAGCCTGGTCGGCAGCATGCCGAGCAGCTGCCAGCCGATATGGAGGCTCTCCTCGATCGTCCTGTTCTCGTATTCGCCCTGCCGAATGAACTTATCCTCAAACGCATCGGAGAATTTCACGAAGAGGATGTCCTCGTCCGTCAATGCCGATTCACCGAGCACCACGGCGAGCTCCCGTGCATTTTTCCCGTGCGCATACGCAGAATAGAGCTGGTTCATGACATCCGCATGGTCTTCCCGCGTCTTTCCCACACCGATACCCTTGTCCTTCAGGCGTGAAAGCGAGGGCAGCACGTCGACGGGCGGGTATATGCCCTGCGTGTGGAGCGGGCGCAGGATGATTATCTGGCCCTCCGTGATGTAGCCGGTCAGGTCGGGAATGGGGTGGGTCTTATCATCTTCGGGCATGGTGAGGACGGGTATCTGCGTTATCGAGCCTTTCTTGCCCTTGATGCGGCCGGCGCGCTCATAAATGGTCGAAAGGTCGGTGTAAAGGTACCCCGGATACCCGCGCCTTCCCGGCACCTCCTTGCGTGCGGCTGAAATCTCCCTCAGCGCTTCGCAGTAGTTCGTGATGTCGGTGAGTATCACAAGGACGTGCATGTCCTTCTCGAAGGCAAGGAATTCGGCCGTTGTGAGGGCCATGCGCGGGAGTGCGAGCCTTTCTATCGGGGGGTCGTCAGCCAGGTTGATGAAGAGAACCGACCGCTCTATGGCGCCAGTTTTCTTGAAATCAGCAATGAAGAACTCGGATTCTTCAAACGTGATTCCCATGGCAGCGAACACGACCGCAAATTTCTCGCCCGTTTTCAGGACGGTCGCCTGCCGCGCTATCTGGGCGGCGATGCGTGAATGGGGAAGACCGGATGCGGAGAAAAGAGGCAGCTTCTGGCCGCGGACGAGGGTGTTCAGGAGATCGATCGTGGAAATGCCCGTCTGAATGAACTCATTCGGGTAATCGCGGGCATAAGGGTTGATCTGGTTCCCGTTCACATTGAGGTATTTCTCCGGGATGATGGGGGGCCCGTCGTCGATCGGCTGGCCTGAACCATCGAACACGCGGCCGAGCATGTCGATCGACATTCCGAGCTCCATGCCCTTGGCGAGGAATTTGACCCTGACGTCGCCCGGTGAAAGTCCCCGGGTACCCTCGAAGACCTGGACCATCGCTTTGTTGCCGTGCACTTCCAGCACGCGCCCCCTGCGGATAGTCCCGTCATCAAGCTTGATGTCCGCCAGTTCTCCGTATGTCACGCCCTCGACGTCGTCGACGAGCATCAGGGGGCCGGCGATCTCCCTTACTGTCTTATATTCGCGCATGATGTTCTGCATATTTCCTGCCTTGTCACTGAGTTTACCAGACCAACGCCCGGATGCTGTTGGTTATGTCTCTCTCGATAGCGTCGAACTGTTCCAGCTGGTCCTCCGGTATGAGTTTCGCCTGCACGATCTCTTCGATGACATTGAGGTTGAGCAGGGCCTCAAGGGTCGCGCCGTCGGAGAGACCCGTGCGGATCTCGTCGTAATACCGCAGGATGAGGTTGAGCATCAGGAACTGTTTCCTCGGTGATGTGTATGTGTCGCGGTCGTCAAACGCGTTCTGATGGAGGAAATCCTCCCTGATCATGCGTGCCGCCTGCATGAGGAGCCGGTCCTCCGTCGTCAAGGAATCGACCCCGACCAACCGGACGAGCTCGTCGAGCTCGGCTTCCTTCTGCAGGATGGACATGGCTCGCTTCCTGTTGACCGACCACATTGTATCGACCGTTTTATCCGCGTCCTCGTCAACGGTGTCCTGGTAGAGGGAATATGAGGAGAGCCAGTTGACGGCGGGAAAATGCCGGGCGAACGCCAGCTTGTCGTCAAGCCCCCAGTACACCTTCACAACACGCAGGGTCGTCTGAACGACGGGCTCGGACAGGTCGCCGCCGGGAGGCGATACAGCGCCGATGATGGAAACGGCTCCGCGCCGGTCGTTTGCGCCGATGCAGACAACGGAACCGGCACGTTCGTAGAACCCCGCAATGCGCGACCCGAGATACGCGGGGTACCCTTCTTCCCCGGGCATTTCCTCGAGCCGTCCCGATATCTCGCGCATTGCCTCGGCCCAGCGGCTGGTGGAATCCGCCATGAGCGCAACCGAGTACCCCATGTCCCGGAAGTATTCCGCAATTGCGATCCCCGTAAAGACGCTGGCCTCGCGCGCGGCAACAGGCATGTTGGAGGTGTTTGCTAGGAGCACGGTCCGTTCCATGAGCGGTTCGCCTGTCGCCGGGTCCTTTAAATGCGGGAACTCCATGAGAACGTCTGTCATTTCGTTTCCGCGTTCCCCGCAGCCGACATACACGACGATCTGCGCGTCGGCCCATTTTGCCAGCTGGTGCTGGACCACGGTCTTCCCGCTGCCGAACGGCCCGGGAACGCATGCCGTTCCACCCTTCACGATGGGGAAGAACATGTCTATGATCCGCTGCCCCGTCACCATCGTCTGTACAGGGGGCATTTTCCGCTTTACCGGGCGCGGGTCCCGGACGGGCCATCTCTGGACCATGGTGACGCTGAGAAGGCTGCCTTTTTCTTCGATGACCGCAACCTCGGTATCGACGTCGCCGGTGACGGGACTGATCCTCTTCACGATCCCGGACCTTCCCGGGGGCATCATTATCTTATGTACAATGATCGCGGTTTCCTGGACCGTGCCGAGAATATCGCCCCCGGTTACCAGGTCCCCGACATGGACGCTCGGTATAAAGTCCCACTGCCGTGTCCTGTCAAGGGCGGGCCTGCGGGCCCCCCTCACGATGTATTCGCCGAAATCACGGGCCAGGGCATCAAGGGGCCGCTGGATGCCGTCGTAAATGGAGCGGATGAGGCCCGGGCCCAGTTCGACACTGAGAGGTTCCCCTGTTCGCACGACAGGCTGCCCGGGGCCGATCCCTTCGGTTTCCTCGTACGTCTGGATCGAGTACTCGCCCCCCCTTATCTCGATTATCTCGCCAAAAAGCCCCAGGTCCCCGACGCGAACCATTTCATACATTCGCGCACCCGCCAGACCCTTTGCCACTACAAGCGGTCCCGAGACTTTTATGACCTGTCCGCTGGTTCCGTCCATCATTTATCCCTCATTCTCTTCGCTGGTCTCATCCTTCTTGAAAAGATCGATCCCCACCGAGCGTTCTATGGCCCATCTCATTTCCTTGTAGCTTGTCCGCGGGCTGTCTTCATGCATCGGGACCACGGTAAGGATCGTAGAACTGCGTGAGCGAAACTCGTCTATCACGCCTTTCGGGGCCTCCGCAACGATACTTTCCGTGACAAGGATAAGCCCGACGTCATGCCTGCGTGTCAGCATGAACAGTTCCTCGGCCAGGTCTTTCGGATCGGAGACGGGCACTGTCTCAAAACCTATGCCCTTGAAGCCGAGTATCAGGTGTTTTTCCCCCACTATGCATGCCTTAGACATTCACATACCTCAATCGCTGGGCGAGGATGTCCGGGTCGATCCTGTTGATCTTTCCGGTGACAACAAGCTTGAGGTTTTGCATTTCCGCTTCGAGGGCCATGAGAAAATCAAAGACCCGCTCAGGCCCCGATGTTTCGAACCGCGCGTATGTTGCCATATGGAGGACGAGGTTGGTCACCTTGAGATCGAACGTCGAGACCTGCTCCTCAAAGGGCATCTGCAAGGCCCGCGACAGGAGGTCACCCAGCTCTCCCCCGATGATCTCAGGCCATGCCGACGGGTCCCGGATGTCCGCCAGTTCGAGGACCAGGAGATCCTCGTCCCCGACCGGCAGGAGATAATCCGCCACCTGCCTGAGGTCCCGGTCCTGCCTGAGAACACGCCAGAGGGCCGAGACGACGTGGCCGGAAACAAGTTCCCTGACGCACGTCTGGATCAGGGGGCTGTCTATGGCGGATGCCAGGGCGAGCATCTGGCGCAGATACGCCCCGTCGACAAATATATCGGACAATGACTGGTCCATCTCGGAGACATTTATCGAGCTTCCCGTGATGCGCTCCCGGAAAGCCGGCGGGAGGTCGTCATATTCACCGTCGAGAATGGAAATGATCGTATTCTCCGGTATCATTCCGGGCAGGAACCGGATATCTTCCATCCCGGCAAGGGCAGTCTTTATGTTGAGGTAGTCGTTTTTGATGAGGAAGAGATCTGCCGGTACCGGCGACGGGCAGTCGCGGCGGATCGAAACGGCATAGTCGTAAAAACACCGGTCAGCAACGGCGCTGAAATCTTCCCAGGGTACGCCGGGGTCGAGGTAATCCTCGATGAGCGTGCCCTGTAAATGCTGAAAAACGTCTTCCGTGTGATGCATTTCGATGATCGAGGGAAAAAACTCGCGGGGCAGCAGTTTGCCTTCGAGGGCACTTATCCTGCCGCACACAAAACCCCATTTCGGGCGGTTCTTTATGGAAGGTGCTATAAGAGAGGTTGTTAAAGTGGTCATATGCCTGCCAGGTCGCGTGCTATTTCAGGAAGAAGGGCCGTTTCTATATCCCGCATGATCGTCTCTATCGTTGCGTCTATCTCGTAGTTGTCGCCGATAAAAATGAAGCCGCCTTTCCCGGAAAGGGATCCTTCATCGATCTTCAGGTCCAGCCCGGCATTCCGTTTTGAATTGATCTCACGCAATATCTTTTCAAAGATGTCCCGTTCGCCGCCGTGTACCCTTACGGCGCCTCCGCGCCCCTCCGATATGCGGTCCAGGAGCTGTCTCATTTTCTGCTCATATCTGTCCGCCGGCCAGGAATGCAGTATATCCCGTGCCTCCTTGAAAATGGCGCGCACTGCATTATTTCTTGCCTCAAGAAGCTCTTTGGCCGCGTTCCCCTGGAACCGGGCGAGTTTGCGGCCGTACTCTTCCCTGATCAACCTCGAGCGGGCCTGGAATTGGTACTCGAATTCCCTGCGGAGATTTTCCTTTTGAGCCTCCGCCTTCTCCGAAGCCTGCTTCTGCGCCGCGGTGCTTATATGCCCGGCCTCGGTGCGGGATGCGTTGAGAACGGCTTCCTTGATCTTCTCTAAACTCATACGCGCATCTCTTACTGTATAACCTGCTGCAGAATTGCCGGCTGGGTCAGGAATATTATGAACAATATCGTTGCAAGGAGCGCAACAACGGCATATGTTTCAACGAAGGCCGGGAACAGGATGGCCCGGCCTGCCGATTCCGGCCGTCGGGCTACCAGAGAGATCCCTGCCGCCGAGGCTTCGCCCTGTTTTATTGCCGATATCAATTGGGCGATCCCGTTTCCGAGACCAATGAAGAACAGGGCAAGCCCGGTCCCGAGGCTTATCTTGATGGGCCCTCCGGCTATAAGGCCCGTTTGCGTCATGATGAGTATAGCGGCGATAAAACCGTAAAAACCCTGGGTCCCGGGCAGGGCGACCATAACGAGCATCCTGCCGAACAATTCAGGTTTTTCGCGCATGACGCCGGCTGCCGCATGGGAGGCGATCGCGATCCCGAACGCAGAACCGGCCCCGGCCAGCCCAAAGGTAAGCCCTGCACCTGCATAGCAAAGTCCTCGACCAATTTCGATCCATTCAGGGGTCATCACTGTGTTCCTCCCGGAATTGTATAATTATCCATGAGATGTATCCTCCTTTTTCATCGCGCACAGAGGGGAGTCAAATCCCAATGCCTGGAAAGGGCGCGCTCCCGCATCGTAAAAGCGCCCGAAAAATTCAACGAAGATAAGGCGCATCGAGTGAACGAAAGCGCCGAGAAGGCTGATCAGGAAATTAAAGAGGTGTCCCACCACGACCACGATAATAAACAGAATGATCCCGACATAAGGGATGTCTTTCAACAGTCCGCCGAGCATGTTGAAGGTCATGCCCACGATGCTTGTCGTAAGCCCCAGGGCAAGCAGGCGGCAGTATGACAGGACGTCCCCGATAAATGCCGTTATCCCGTAGCTGCCCATGATACCGTACAGGCTCACTATCCCGCCCAGTATCCGGGCAACGGGATTCTTGAGTTCCCGCCCCTGGGTGAGGATGAGCCCCAGGGCCCCCGCAGCGAACAAAATGAGCCCTGACCGGTAGACAAGGACAGGTGTTGCCACAAAGATCCTGCTTGCTATGATCAGAAGCCCGGGCAACGCCAGGAACCAGAAAAAACCGTCGAATAATGCGCTTTTCCAGTCACCCTGCCGAATCGACCCGTACATTTTCAGAGCTATGCCGAAGAACTGGTTCATAACGCCGATGAAAAGGGCTATCAGCAGGGCGGGAATTGTCTTGCTCACCGGGTCAAGCACCGCAAAAACCGATTGGATGCGTAAAAGGAGGTTGCCTTCCCCCAGGTACTTGGGTTGGTAAAGGTCGCCGAACCAGGAACCGAGAAGGGAGCCGAATATAACGGTGCTGATCCCCCCCATCAGGAGTATGCGGCCAAAATCCGCCACCCCTTCGTACTGTTTCGTGCGGCTGATGAGATACAGGGAGGCCGCTATCAGCATAAGGCCGTAGCCGACATCGGAGAAGCATATCCCGAAAAAAAGATAAAAGTTTATATGGAGGTACGGTGTGGGGTCGAAACCCTTGTAAGGCGGCAGCCCGAACATTTCCACAAGCAGGGAAAGCGGACGGAAAACCTTCGGCAGGGAAAGACTGACCGGAACCTCTTCGTCCTCGCCCGGTTCTTCCAGGATAATGACGGATTCAGGAAACTGGCTGCCAAATTTCTCCTGAAAATGTGCTATGTCCCTTTCGCGAATATATCCGGTAAGGATGTTCACCCATTTCCCGCCCACCGTTTTTCCCACCGCGAGGTGTTCATTTTTGTTTGCCGTCCAGAAAGCCTTGAGGGTTGTCAGGGTGCGGCGCTCGGGTTTAAGCGCCCGGACTTGCGCAATCGTTTCCTCTATGGTTGCCGATACCGCCGCCAGGTCCCCTTCCAGTTCCCGGACGTGGTCGCCGATGGTGCCGTTGAATTCGGGCAAAGTGATCTCAACGAAGGAAAGCTTTGCCAGTCCGGCTTTTACCTCGTCACTATCGTCCTTGAGGGCGGCGATCACTATTCGCTGCGCGTCCTTTATGTTTTTTACCGTTCTGAGGCCCTCGGCCGCAGCGGCATCCGGACCTTCCGCTCCCGTCAGCGTTTCCCAGGCAGTGTTTTTCCACGGGTACGAGGGCCTGTCAAGGTCTCCCAGTTTTTTCTCCGGGATGTAACCGAGAATGAGATCAATCCGCCGTCGCCGGTGCCAATCCTCCATCCGGAAAGGGATATCTGAAAAAGGCCGAAGCGCGGAAAGGCTGTTCTCTATCTCACCTTTGATGCGCTCATTGCGTCGCAGTATATCGTCGAGTTCGCTTGCCTTGCGAAACCTGTCGTCCAGGTCGTAATCTTCAGTGGCGTACCGCAGTTCTTCCCGGGTGATCAACTGGGGGACCGGGGTCAGTCCCTCGAAAAAACCCTGTTCTTCGGGCGCATATGTTTTGAGGAGATTCAGAATGGTATCGATCTTCCGCAAAACATCGTCTGTGTCCTCGGTGGATGAGCGACCCGTCTTGAAATAGCCGGATTCATCCGCAATGAGCCTGCCGGCGTCCGTCACGTCGATCATCCCGAGGGAACTGACAACGCGCATAACCCTGCTGGTGCTGTGGATGGTACTTACGATTGTCAGTTTCTTGATCGGGTCTATTGCCATAGCCTACCAGTTGTTGAATCTGTCGATGATCTTGCCGGCGTGAAAACGTATGAAATCAACGGGCAGCTTTTTCAGGGCATCGAGCTTTGCTGTGTGCTCCTGTAATGCAGCTGCAAGGGATGCTTCGCATTTCTCGTCCTCGTCGGCCTTGAACCGTGCAAGCCGTGCTTCAAGCTCAAGGGACAGTTCGTTGCGATAACGGGCTATCTCATCGTCCGATGCCTTGAGGATGTTTTTGGATTGGGTATGGGCCTCATCGACAATGGCATCCGCTTCTTTTTCAAGTGAAATAATGCTGTCAACAAGGGATGCCATATCGTAGTCCTTTTTGGCTCTTACGAAAGGGCTGCGCTATTCTCTACAACCGTGCAGTAAACCGGTTGGCCGTTTCGACAAGTTTTACTATTTAAATAAATAGGTCACACCATGTCAAGTCTTTTCGGCCCGGCCCGGCACCCGTAAAGGCGGCGCGCCCCCGTCAGGCCTTACATTTCAACGCGGGTGACAACCCCGTGCAATTTGTTCAGGGGCAGGTCGTGGAACTGGATGAACGGGGGGGCGAGCTTCTTCAATGTCGAAAATATTTTCCAGATGGGTTTATCCGTGGCAATCTCTTCAAGGCCGTAGAAAATGACCTTTTCATTTATCCCCGCCTCCTGCAGGATCTTTTCGATCTCGACGACCTCCATGTACCCCATTGTTATCTCGAAAACTTCGAGCCCTTCCGCCAGGGGCTCCTTGAACGTGCTTGTGACGCCGAACGGGTTGTCGAGGGTCTTTATCGATACGATAATGTTGGTCTCATAGATAATGTGGTTCCGGAACATCGTGTGGACCATGTACGGCGGGATGAACCTCGGGTCCCGGGCGAAATACAGGGCCGCGCCGGTGATCTTGTTGAGTTCCCGGTACACCTGGTTGTAGCTTTCGAGAAACACGTCAAGAGGCAGGGGCCGGATCTTCCGGTAGAGCTTGCGCTGCCCGGCCGTGTATATGAGCATGATGATGAGGGGTATCAGGGCGATTATTATGGACCAGTAACCGCCGTGGGGGATCTTGTACATGTTGGAGACGAGGAAGATGATGTCGACGATCGTTACAAAAACGGATACAGCCATACGGAAGCGCATCCGGCGGAAGTAAAAGATCGCTGTCATCATGATGCCTGTCAGGGTCATCGTTCCTGTGACGGCAAGGCCGTACGCCGCCGCGAGCTTCTCGGATTCTTTGAACTCATACATTATGAAAAGCACGGAGATCAGAAGAAACCAATTGACGAAGCCGATGTATATCTGCGAGCGCAGGTGCGTCGATGTGTAATCGATCTTAAACATGGGGAGAAGCCGCGTGTTGATCCCCTGGTAAACTATGGAGAACATGCCGCTTATCATTGCCTGTGAGGCGATCACGGTGGCAATGATGCTCAGGACGAGGAAAGGCACGTAAAGAAGGACAGACTGACTTAAGACCATGCCGAAAAGGATGTTGGTCCCCCGGGCATGGCGCAATATGAACGAACCCTGGCCGAGGTAGGACAGGACAAGGGCGATGAAGACGAAATACCAGGCCCTCAGGATAGGTTTCCTCCCGAGGTGGCCCATGTCGGCGTACAGCGCCTCGCCTCCCGTGGCACACAATATAACTTCGGACAGAACGAAGAACCCGGCTATGCCGTTGTGGTAAAGAAATGTAATGGCATAATAAGGATTTACTGCCTTGAGCACCGACGGGGTGTGGGTGATCGACAGGACACCCGACACGGAGATCGCGAGGAACCAGACGAGCATCAAAGGCCCGAATGCGCCCGCGACCCTGTCGGTCCCTTTTTTCTGAAAGGCAAAGAGCAGGATCGCTATAATTGCGGCGACGATGATCAATGTGGCCTGTTTCGTTCCCGCGAAGCCCGGGATGAGAAGTATGCCCTCGACCGCGCTCAATATACTGATCGCGGGCGTAATGACACCGTCGCCGACGAGCAGGGAGATGCCGATATACGTCACAATTGTGACAAAAACCATGGACCGGGTCTTCTTGAGGAGGCGAACGAGAATGCCCCGGAGAACGAACGCCCCGCCTTCGCCCTTTTCCCCGAGGCTCATCGCAAGCCACGCATATTCCACCGAAACAAGCACCGTGAGGGTCCAGATGACGAGGGACAGGACCCCCATGACATTCGCTTCGCTGGGCTTCAGCAATATGAAGAGTATCGTCAGGGTATATATCGGGCTCGTGCCGATATCGCCGAAAACAAGGCCCAGGGACCGGACGATCTCTCTTACGGCTGCAGACTTCGTTTGGGGTGCCGACGGGGTTTCTATCATTGTGCGCTACGAGCTTTCCCATTGTAGGACAAAACGGGCTCAAAAAGCAACATGCGAGGGTGTCCCGCCGCTCAGAAATGCGTTGACATGACAGGTGCCATTTTTTATATTGTGATCGATAATGGGTATTATTGATGGGGCTTGGGCCGTGACCGGCCCGGCCGTATCGGAAATGGTGCCCCGCGGTATCTCACCGATTCAGGAAGGGTTGCGACACGCTTCTCAAAAAGCAATGTATTGTTATGTGATTATTCGGCCGGACTAATTGTGGAGGGGTACCGAAATTTGATTGACAGCTTTTTTAGAATAGGTTCTAATGTACTTAAACTTGTTTGTAAAAGTAGTTTGATATAGAATGCATATAAGTATCGGTTTTAAAAGTAAAGTAAAGCATTTTAGGGGAAATGCGATACCATTAAAAATTGTACATGAAGGGGAGTCATGGAAAAGATTTGCATAGTCAAACGAAGGAAGGCAACAGCACCTGCCGCTCAGGATCCTGTCGTTGAAATTCATACAGCTCCTCCTGACACCGGTCCGATCAGCGATCAGGAAGTCGTCCAGATAGAACAGCTGCCGGAGGTGTCATCCCCGGGCCCCATGATCGCCTCCCCGGAGAGCTTCAGCATTCAGGACGGCGACCACCTCATTTTCAAGGAGGTCACGGGAGAAGAGGAGCAGATCTTCTCGATCCAGTTAAGCCCCCAGCAATCCCAGGTCGTTCAGTCGATGAATTGCATCAAGGACCTTTTGAGCGGTAAGCATCACGGGGTGAAGATGTCGATGGAAGAGACCCCGGACGGAAATACGGCCTTTAATTTCCATTTCAAGCCCGTTTACACGACGCGGATGCTCAACCCGAACGATGTTTCGGTCATGCTCCAGATAAGCAAGAGCATGCTGTATCGCCTGGTGAAGGATAAAGAGATAAAAAGCTACAAGATTGGTAAGCTCAGGAGGTTTCTCCTCGAAGATGTTGTTGACTATCTGAGCAGCAGCGTTCAGATGTAGGTCAACGGCACACAACTGTTATGAGGACCAGACAGGCAGGTCAGCATGTCTGCCTGACAGAAGGAGGACATAACATATGTACACCGATTATTGGGGCCTAAAAAAACCGCCATTCGATAATGTGCCAGACCCGTCGATGTATGTAGATTCCCATCTTTCCGTTGAAAATACCGTCGCAGAAACCCTCTTTGCCATCGAAGAAGGAAACGAATGTCTCACCGTCATCGTCGGAGACGTCGGGCTTGGCAAGACGCTGTCCCTGCGGCTTATCCTTGATTCCCTCGACCAGAGCAAGTACAAGATCGCTTTTGTCACTAACCCCGATATGTCCTTCGTTCAGATCTTGAGGGAGATCATCGGCCAGCTCACGGGAAAAGAGTGCGAGATCAGAGGCAGGACCGAACTCCTCGAAATATTCAACAAGCTTTTGTTTGAAACGGCCGATGAGGGCAAAAAGGTGCTGGTGTTTATCGATGAGGCAAACGCTATATCGCCGACCAACCTCGAAAGCCTGCGACTTCTCACGAATATGCAGGATGATACCCGGAACCTGTTCACGATAGTCCTTGCGGGACAGATGGAGCTTGCCAAGAGGCTTGAACATCCCAAGAGGGCAAATCTTTTCCAGCGTATCGGCACGTATAACAGGATCGAAAAAATGGACAGCGAGGAGCTGGTGAGAAATTATGTCGATACCAGGCTCAAGCTGGCGGGTGCGGACAAGGCCATTTTCACGGATGACGCCATTCGCAGGCTGTATCAATATTCGGAGGGCGGGGTCCCCCGTCTCGTGAACAAGATAGCGAAGCTTTGTCTCAAGGCGGGTGAGACGAATAATTTCTCATCCATCAATGGTGACATAGTCCAGCAGATCGGGCAGCGTTTTATAAAGATGACGGGCCCTGCCGTACAGAAGCGGACCCTCTCCGGGAAACCGAAAAGGGTCAGGGAAGAGGAAGCCCCGGAGAAGGCTGCACCGAAAAAGAAGGCAGCGGCGCAGGCGAAACAGGTCGCCGCACCGCCACCGCCGCCACCGCCTCCTCCTCCCGAGGAAAAGCCGGTCTTCGCACCGCCGCCTCCTCCGCCACCGCCACCGCCACCGCCTCCTCCTCCGCCACCGCCTCCTCCTCCGCCCGCGGAGAAACCTGTCGCTGCACCTCCTCCACCGGTGGAAGAGAAGCCGATTATTATTCCGGAACCCGCATCACCGCCGCCGCCTGAGGCCCCGCCAGCAGTTCCTGAGGCCGTGCAGGAGATAAAACTTGCAGTGGAAGAAGAGTTTCAGGAAGGTTTCGAAGTCAAGGAAGTGCTGGAGCCGGCAGCAGTGATCGAGGCGGAAATAGAACCCGCTGTTGTCCCCGAAGAAGAAGTGCAGGCGGTCACGCCGGAGCCTCAGAAAGAAGAACCCGCAGCAGCCGAACCGCCACCGGAGGAGGCACCGGTCGCTGCGGCTCCCGAACCGCCACCGCCTCCAACCGCTCCTGCGGCCGTAGAGGAACAGCCGGTTGTTGCACCACCGCAAGCACCGGAAAAACAACCGATCTTTGTGCCCGAACCTGCACCTGTCCCTGAACAGCCGGTCTTTACAGCGCCGGCACCGCCAGCTCCGCCGCCGTCTGCCCCGGAACCAACCCGGCTCGCTACTGAGGCGCCGGCAGAGCCCATACAGGAGCTGGAACCGGATGCCGCCATGATCGCGGGCTGCAAGATCAGGGTCGAGATACCGACACATATTTTCGAGCAGACGGTCGGTGCCGGTCTGGACCAGAAACGGAAGATCGCCGGCGTACTGGCCGCCCAGACCCTGGAGAAGAACCCGCAACTTACGGCGTCGCCCACGGTGGACCCCGTATCGGTGTGGAGCGAAATACTGGCGGTGATAATGAAACGCCTCGAGGCGGCCTGAGGCCGCTTTTCCGCACAGTCTGCTAACCGTCTGTCCTGTTCTGGCGGGACCTGTGAAGCTGGATCATACCGAGGAGTTGTTTGGCTTCCCTGTGCTGGGGGTTTGTGCCGAGCACGTACTGAAGCCTGTTTTTTATGCCTTCGAGAAGTTCGGGCTCGGGTTTTTCCCGGTATTGAATATACTGAAGGCGGGCAAGATTATAGTGCGCGTCCTCCTGGTAGTTGTTTATGCCTAAAGACGTGCCGTACGCAAATATAGCGTTCTCAATGCTTCCCAGCATTTCGTATATGTAACCGAGATAATTCCATGCAGTCGTGTTGTCGGCGCTGAGTTCTACAACGCGGGAGAATGCGTCGAACGCCTTTCTTGGCTCGCCTTGCTGGAGGTAGAGGCGGCCCATGTTGAACCACGCCTTCACATGGTGCGGATCGATCTCGAGCGCTTTGCGGTATTCTTCGATTGCTTCGTCGAACATGTCATGTCTGTCCAGGATCGATCCGAGAAAAAAGTGGGGCTGAGGGGCGTAAGGATCGATCTCGATGGCCTGTTCCCAGAGGTCTATCGCACCATTGTAATCGGCTTGCATCTCGTGAATGTGCGCCAGGTTGATAAACGCTTCCATATGCTTCGGGTTGATCTTGAGGGCCTGCTCGTACATTTGCCTGGCCATGCCGAAACGGTCCATCTTCTCGTACGTGTAGCCGAGATTGATATATGCCTCCACGTTTCCCGGTTCAAGCTGAACAACCTTCGTGAAATAATGGAGCGCCTTTTCGTAATCCTCCTGCTTGAGATAAATGAGCCCCAGGTTCACATA
The DNA here is from genome assembly GCA_937862865.1 of uncultured Pseudomonadota bacterium. GTDB lineage: Bacteria > Desulfobacterota > Syntrophorhabdia > Syntrophorhabdales > Syntrophorhabdaceae > Delta-02. The sequence goes on from CALMFJ010000076.1 coordinate 31,707, forward strand.
GGCTTCTGCATAGTCGGGGTCGATCTGGATGCATTTCTTGTATGCCTTGACCGCTTTTTCGGCTGACTGCTCGAGGAGGTCATAGTGGTAGGCTTCGAGAAACCATTGCTGTGCGGTCTTTTTGGTCGTTGCCATATATCACCTGCAATATTACCACGCGAAGCAGGAAAACAGAACAGAAATAACGTTCTGCGTTCCGGGTTCTACGTTCTACGTTAAGAAATCTCATAATGAAGCGTAAACGTAGAACGCAGAACGTGGAACGCAGAACTAGGCCTTTTTTTTCAGTATCAGGGAGCCGAACGCCCCGACGAGCGACACTCCTGCGGAGAGCAGGAATGCGCCCGTGAAGCTTCCCGTGGAATCCTTGATCATGCCGCCGGCGAGAGGCCCGAGGGCCTGGCCTATGCCGAAGAACAGGGTTATGAACCCGAGGCCGGCCGGTGCAAGGCGCCCGCCGACAGCGTCACCGGACGCCGCCGCCATTATGGTGGGGATGGAGAAGGCTGCGATGCCGAAGATGACGGCGGAAACATAGAACCCTGTCGTGTCCTTCCAGAAAGCGAAGACAACATAGGATAGTGCAAGCGTGAGGTAGGCCAGCATCGACCCGTACCTTCTGCCGAGAACGTCGGATATCCAGCCGTAGATAACCCCGCAGAATATACTGAAGATCCCGAGGACCGCAAAGATCCTGCCCGCTGCGATCGGCGTCACGTGCATTTCCTTCGTGAGGAAGGCCACGAAAAACGTAAGGTAGATTATGTACGAGAACCCGTACATGAAATAAACGGCGCCAAGCTTCCATATCTCCGTTTCGACAACGACGTCCTTGAATGCCGAGAAGAGTGTGACCTTTGGGCCGCCCTTTTGTTCCTCGGTCCCGCCATACATCGTCAGGCCCTTTTCGGCCGGGTTGTTCCTTAAGAATGCGTAGCAGACGAACGCAAGGACGAAGACGGCGATCCCGAGTGAGTACCACGCGTAACGCCAGCCGTCCTTCCCGAAATGCGATATGATCGGTGGCAGGATGATACCGGCGATGAAAAGGCCGGTCCCGATACCTGCGGACACTATGCCTGTTGCGAGGCCCCTTTTCTTCGCGATGAACCATGCCGCCGGCAATGCCATGATCGGGACGTAGGCGCCGCCATTACCGAGACCTGCGATAAGCCTCATGAAGAATGCGAACAGGAACGAATCTGAAAGGCCCGTGAGGAACAAGCTGACCCCTATCACCAGAAGGGAGATGAAAACGACACGCCGGACGCCGAAACGGGCCGCAAGGAAGCCTCCTATGATGGCGAGGCTGAGATATCCGATGAAATTGCCGGTCGCTATGGAACCAAGCTGCGTGTAGTTGAGCATGAGCCCGTCCTTCATCGGCGGCAATATAACCGAGTAGGACATCCGTCCGAAGCCATGGGCGAGAATTGTCACGAGCGTACCGGCAAAAGCGATAACCCACGCATAATGCATCGTTCACCTCCGGCAAAACATTGGATTTTCTTTCAATGCTACGTCCTCATCCCCGGAAATGCAAGAAAAAGCCGCCTGCTTCCAGGCGGCTTTTTCGGTCCTACGTCCTACGTCCTACGTCCTACGTCCTACGTCCTACGTCCTACGTCCTACGTCCTA
>CALMFJ010000077.1 GCA_937862865.1 uncultured Pseudomonadota bacterium
GTGGTATCGGGGTATTTATGGTTATTGTCCACGATGATGTGGCACAAAAAAGTGTAAACGATGATGTGGCGCTCAGCAGTTAGCGGTTAGCCGTATCAAAGAGTTCCCCATCCACCATCATCAGTTCCCTGTCGCCTATGGCGCCGATTTCGGGGTCGTGGGTGACGAGGATGAGGGTTGCGGAGAGTTTCTTCTGAATGTTGAGGATCTGGTCGAGGACGCCGCGGCCCGTCTTGCGGTCGAGGTTCCCCGTCGGCTCGTCGGCAAGTATGACGCTCGGCTCGTTGATGAGCGCGCGGGCTATGGCGACGCGCTGCTGTTCGCCGCCGGAGAGCTCTCCGGGTTTATGGTTGGCACGGTGGGTCAGTTCCACGGTTTCGAGGAACGCCTGCGCTCTTTTTCGGGCCTCGTCGGGCCTTACCCTCCGGATGAGGAGCGGCATCATAATGTTCTCGATCACGTTGAAGTCCTGCAGAAGATGGTAGAACTGGAAAATAAAACCTACCCGCTCGTTGCGGAAGCGGCTCTGCTCGTCCTCGTCGAATTTCATGATGTCCCGGCCTTCGAACAGTACGGTGCCCTCCGTGGGTTTGTCGAGGGTCCCGAGTATATGGAGGAACGTGCTCTTGCCTGCGCCGGACGGCCCCATTATCGTGAGAAAACCGCCCTTTTCGACGGTCAGGCCCACCCCTTTCAGGACCTCGATCACGACGTCGTCCTTCTGAAAGGCCTTCTTGATCCCCGATGCCTCTATGATGCAATTATTCATAGCGCAGCGTCTCCACGGGATCGATCTTTGCAGCCTTGTACGAAGGATAGATCGTTGCAAGAACGCATATGACCATCGTCACGAGTGCGATAAGGATCACGTCGACGATGCTGATCTTGGCCGGCAGGGTCGTTATGTAGTAAACGTCCTCAGGCAGCTTTATCAACCCCGTGCTCTTGATGACCCAGCACAGGAAATACCCGGTGAACGAACCGAAAAGGGCGCCGACCACGCCTATCGTTATCCCCTCCATCATGAAGATCTTCATGATGCTCCGCTTTCTCGCCCCTATCGATTTCAGAATGGCGATGTCCTTTTTCTTCTCCATGACCGTCATGATGAGCGAGCTGATAATGTTGAAGCTTGCTACGAGGATGATGAGCGCGAGAATGATGAACATCGCGAGCTTCTCGAGCTTCAGGGCCGAGAAAAGGTTGCGGTTCATCTCCATCCAGGTCTTCGCGAAATAATCGCGGCCGAGCGCCTTGAGGATGGTCCATTTCATATCGCCGGCCTTATACTCATCGGCGAGCTTGACCTCTATCCCTGTCGCCCCGATGCCCATCGCCGCCTCGATATCGGGCAGGGCCATCACGACGAGGGTGTTGTCGATCTCGTACATCCCCGTCTCGAAGATCCCGCCGACACGCGCCCGCATGGTCTCGGGCATTGAACCCATCGGGGAGAACCCCCCGAACGGGACCATGATGGTGAAGCTGTCGCCGGGAAAGAGCCCGATGTGCTTCGCAAGCTCCTTCCCCATAAGGACGCTTCCTTTTTGCTTCAGGGATGCGGCCGAGCCTTCTTTCACAAGCTTCGACAGGTATTGCGCATCCTCCGGGTTCATCCCTTTGATCGCAACGCCCGACAGCTGTTTCCCGTTCTGGACCATTGCCTGGAACGCGGTGAAGGGAAACGCCCGGGTGACGCCCGCTATACCCTTGATCTTCGATACGACCGCGTCGGGGTTGCGCAGCTCCCCGTTCAGGTCCATGACGAGTATGTGGGGGTTTATACCGAGGATGCGGGCCCTGATCTCGTCCTGGAAACCCGTCATGACGGCGATGACGACGATGATAGCCATAACACCGATCGCTATCCCGACAACGGAAATCCAGGTCGTAAAGGAGATGAAGGCCTCCTTCCTCTTTGACCTCAGGTATCGCAGTCCTATCGTGGTTTCGTAATCCATAAGGAGATCAATCTCTTCTCACATGCTGCCCCGCCCGCGCAACATACCTGCCGGGCGGCCGTTCAAACAGACAGCGCCGGTTGTTCTAAGGACGCAGGAGCGGGAAGAGGATGACGTCCCGTATCGATGCGCTGTCTGTGAGGAGCATCGTCAGCCGGTCTATTCCGATGCCCTGCCCGGCTGTCGGGGGCAGGCCGTATTCCAGGGCGGTTATGTAGTCCTCGTCGAGCGCCGCGCCTTCCTCCTTTTCCCTGATCTGCAGCTCGAAGCGCCCGAGCTGGTCTTCCGGGTCATTGAGCTCGTTGAAGCCGTTCGCGATCTCCATGCCCGAGATATACAGCTCGAACCGTTCGGTTATCTCCGGGTTTTGCGGGTTCCTCTTCGCGAGAGGTGACACCTCGATCGGGTACTGGGTGATAAATGTCGGCTGAATGAGCTTCTTTTCGCAGAGCTCCTCGAATATCTTCGTTATCAGTTTGCCGCGCGGCTCCTTGTCGGCCCCCTCGATCGCGAGGTCCTTCGCATAGTCTTTGAGCCGTGCGGGATCATCGAGGGCGCTCAGGTCAAAGTTGCCGAACTCGGCCATTGCCTGCGCCATCGTGATCTTTCTCCACGGCGGCGTGAAGTCTATCTCCTGGCCGCCGTACGTGACGACATAGGCCCCGAAGAGCTCTTTTACAAGCTTCGACACCATGTCCTCGGTCAGGGCCATGAGGTCCTCGTACGTCGCGTACGCCTGGTAATACTCGAGCATGGTGAATTCCGGGTTGTGACGGACCGATATGCCCTCGTTGCGGAAATTGCGGTTTATCTCGAAGACCCTCTCGAATCCCCCCACGACAAGCCGCTTGAGATAAAGCTCGGGGGCTATCCTGAGATAAAGGTCCATTCCCATCGCGTTGTGGTGGGTGACAAACGGCTTCGCCGTCGCCCCGCCCGGTATGACCTGCATCATCGGGGTCTCGACCTCGATAAAATCCCTCTGAACGAAATAGCGGCGGATGAAATCGATGATCTTCGCGCGTGCCGTGAACACGTCCCGCACCCTGTCATTCACGATGAGGTCGAGATACCGCTTGCGGTAGCGCTCTTCAACGTCCTTCAGGCCGTGCCATTTTTCGGGAAGCGGCCGCAGGGACTTCGTAAGAAGCTTCATCGTC
>CALMFJ010000078.1 GCA_937862865.1 uncultured Pseudomonadota bacterium
CGGCTGTTAGTCCGGCCCTCCGCCTTTCTCTGAGGTCTCTGAGAACTCTAGCGCAGCGGGCGAGAGGTAAGTCCTTTCTCCGCAGTTCTCTGAGGTCTCTGTGAGCTCGAGCGAAGCGGGCGGGAGGGGGGTTTTCTATTCTTTACAGCTCTCTGTTTATTGGTTATGATACCGAAAAACCTACAGGAGAGGCCTTAACGGTGTCGATGCGAATTTCTTTGTTGTCCAGGCTGGTCACATTCGCGTTTTTGATTGTTGTCCTCGTACCTTTTATGTCGGAGGCTAAGAGGGTGAAGCCGCTGCATACGGGGAAGGATGTTAAAGGGGTGACGTTCGAGGAGTTCTGGGAGAAGGCGCGGGGGGAGACGGCCAAGTGGGGCAAGGCCAACTTGAGGGTGCGCAGGGTCACGTCCCTTCCTGTGGTCGGCTTTGACGGGCGCAACGGCCGGTCACCGGCATGGGAGGCGCAGTTCGTCCGGTGTGACAGGGTGAAGCACGCATTCGACGAAGAGGAAGGCGCGCCCGTAAAAAGGGCATGCAAGGGGCGGACGATGACGGTCCGTTTCATTGAAGCGGGCGTCACCGGCACGGAGACGGGGCTGAAGGTTTCGAAGGAGACGCCGTTCAACGGTCACGCCGTTCCGATAGAGAGAATAAAGATCAGTCTGCAAAGAGCGGAAGACACGGCCAATTCCTATCGGCGCTACAACCCCGTGGAGACCGACACGTATGCCTACGAGCTGAAATACGACCAGCACAGGGACAAACCGGTCTGGGCGATCAAAAGGACGTGCGGGTACAGGGGCAAAGCCGAAGGCCGCTGCACCCCCGGCGACTACTGGATCGTAAAAGTAGACGCCGAATCAGGCGAAATAGTTAAACCCGACAAAAAAATCAAGCCCCCGCGCGCCGACAAACTGGAAGACGAGGATGAAGAACAATAAATGAAGATCTACCTCAAGGCCCTCGCCCCCGAAGATGCCGCTGACGTCATGGACATTTTCAACTACTATGTTGAGAACACATTCGCCGCGTATCCCGACAGCAAATTGCCGCTCGAATTCTTTGACGTGCTGCTCTTGATGACCGGAGGATACCCTGCCCTTACCGCACGGAACGACGAAGAGGCCCTCATGGGTTTCGGGTTCCTGCGGCCGTACAACCCCATGCCGGCGTTCCTGAAGACCGCAGAGATAACATATTTCGTCAGGCCGGAATTTACCGGGAAAGGGGTCGGGAGGGCGCTCCATGATTACCTGCTTCAATTCGGCAAGCAAATGGGGCTGCACACGGTCCTTGCCAACGTGTCATCGCTCAACGAGGAGAGCATCCGCTTCCACCTCAGGAACGGGTTCACGGAATGCGGCCGTTTCAAAGAGGTGGCGGAAAAGAAGGGCCGGACCTTCGATGTGGTGTATTTTCAGAAAATCCTCTAAATGACCCGGAGAGAATTGCGGTACGGTCCCGGCGGCCCGTCACTTTTTCTTTTTTTTGGAAGATCTGAGGACCTTCCGGGTGCAGGGCATGTTCTTGTGGACGAGCATTTTTTTGAGTTCGCAATAAACGGCGACGAAGGTCCGGCAGCTGCCCGAACCGTCAATACCTGTGTCTTTGGGCATCGTGGCGTATTCACAGGACAGGTCGCAAAAATCAACAAGGCCTTTCATACGTAAATCCTTCTTAATACTCCGGGCCCCTTTCCGGTATATCGATACCGGGCGGCCCCGACCGTGAAAACACCTGCATCTACATCACAAGCACGATGACAATGAACAGGAGCGCCAGTACCAGGAGAATGACCCATGGCAGGGCCTTCGACGCTGTTGTTCTCCTGGCGGGCCCGTCACCGGCATCCTTGCCGGAACGTGATGACATTATCCGGGAAGAAACTATAAACAGGACTATCCCGGCAGCGCCCGCGGCGGCATACAGCAGGATCGAAAGTGCGGCCGGTTTTGGAGGTCTCGTCGAAATATAGACGAGGCCGCCAAAACCGATCACGGCCAATATGCCTCCGACAAGCTTGCCAAGCATGAACGGCAATTGCCGTGTCTCCGTCCTGATGCCGTCTTTCATACCCTCGGCCCTATTTTACCTGCGTCCAGGTTTTATCGGGATCGAATGCCCTGATCGCCTGCGCCGCCTTCGCTGTCTTTTTGCCAAGGTTCTTTTCGTAGACGACGCCGTCCTTGTTCACGATAAAGGTCATGACCCCTGTCGCACCATACTCGGCGGGATAGGCGACGAGCGCGAAGCCGCCGGTCATCCTGCCATCAGCCACATAATCCTTCGCACCGCCGGACGCGTTCTTTCCCTGGCACGTCAATATCCTGTAGTAATATCCGTGGTAGGGGACAGGCCTGTCGGTCTTCTTCGGCTGTATGCCTTCCTTGCGGGCACGGGCCATAAAAATGCCGAGCGGACTCGGTTCTTCCCCTTCCTTTGTTTCCCAGTAGAGCCCGTTGCGCTTGCCGGGGTCTGATATGAACTGCCGGGCATACTCGCCCCGGCCGTCTTTCGGCGCCGTCATTTTCGCATAATCCTTCTGGGCATCGACATACGCGAGGCACGACTGGATCGTGTCGAGCTCGTTCCTTCCGATCCTTCTCTGCATGATCTCGGCCTTGCCCTGTTTTGTATCAAAGGACCACGCATTCCCTTTCTTGACGATAGGAACGGGGAAGGGCCATTCATTGCTGCCGACATAGAGGAGCGCTCTGTTGTCCGGGGAGATATCGAGCCTGTTCTTCTCCTCGAATGCCTTCACGAAGCGCTGGAAAAGGTCTTTGTTGACCGCCGGATCACGGGACACGACAAGCTCTTTTCCCTGCGGCCCGAAGACCGCGTCCATTTCGCGTTCGTCCTGTGCCTTCGCCGCGGCAAGGAGCGCCTGTGCGGCATCTTCGGGTGAACTGAATGTCTTCTGCTTCACGTTTTTCGAGGCGGCCAATCCTCCCGACGCTATCGCGAGCATCACAAGTCCCGCGACAACGGAGAAAAACACCAACCTTGAGACCCCTATCCCTTTTCTATTCATAACGCGACCCATACGTTCTCCTCCTCGTAAATTTCTCATCTCTATGGCCGGGAATTACCGCCGGTGTCCGCCGCCGCCTGTGCGGCCGCTAAAACCGCCGGACCCCTGGGAGCGCATACCGGCCGCGCTCTGCTGGCTTGCCCGGCCGCGATCGCTCGACATCTTCGTCTCACCGCCCGGCCTGTCCATTCCCTGGAAGGCATGATTGGGTTGGGCCCCCTGGCCGCCGCTCATCCGGGAAGCCTGGGCGTGCTGCTGGCCTGCCTGGGAAGGTCTTTGCTGGCCTGCCATGGTCTGTGTCCCCGCTCCCCCTGAACCCGGACGCGTGCCCGGCTGCTGCCCGCGGGCATCGGGCGTGTAGCCCCGGTAATTCTTTCGCGCATCGGACCCGGGACGCGTCTGCTGGCCGTACTTTTTCGCCGTTCCCTGGTCCTGGTACGCGACGGGCCCCCTGTGGTCCGGGTTGTGCTTCCAGTTGCCGTTCTGGTTCACATAGGCATTCCGGTTGATCGTGTTGTTATACGAAGTGTTCTTATTGACATTCACATTTACATCGCCGCCGTGCCAGTTGCAGTTGCCCCAGGCGTATCCCCAGGCTGCCCCGACGGCCACGCCCGCCGCGAAGGAGAACATGGCGACGCCCGCCGTGTATCCGGGAGGATAGTAATAATACGGCGGGTACGCAGGGTACGGCCAGGCCCCGTAAACAACGGTGGGGTTATACGTCGGAACGTAGACGACCTGAGGGTCGGATGGCTGAATGACGATGATCTGGTCCTGGACGACGACCTTCTGCTCCTTCGTCGTCTTGAGGTTCCCCTGCGCCTGCGCCTTGGCCCTCAAACTCTGGATGGTGTTCATGACGTCCTTTTGCTGGGCCAGGAACGCGTTCCCCAGCTTCTGCGTCCAGTCAAGCTGATCGTTCATCATGCTGAGCACCTGGGGGAAATTGACGAGCGACTTGACAGACGGGTCCCAGCTCTGTTTTTCCAGCGCCGCGGCCAGCTGCGACCCCTTCAGGCTCGGGTTCGCCTTGGCCCACCGGGCCGCCTCCACGACCTCGAGCGGATACGTCGACGCCATCAGCACCTGCGCTATGAGGTCGTCCGGGTACAGCGCGATCGGCGCCAGTATCTGGTTGAGCTCCTCCTGCTTATAGACCGGTTTCGACTGCGCCGACAGGCTGAAAGGGACAACCAGCGACATAATAAGGAACCATACAAGTGTACGTGCATAAAGCTTATTCATCATGCTCCTCCTCATTCCTGGAAACAACAGCTGCGAAGAAAACTCTACTACAAGGCCGGGAGTATCTCAACCCGATAATCAACCCCGTCAATAATGAAACTCCTGGAACCAGGAACTATATCCTTCCCTCTAGATATCGAGCCACGAATCCGAGTAAAGCGTCTGTCCCATGAGAACGCGGGCCGTTTTGACGTAATCGGCGTTTTCTTTGGAGAGGCCCGGCACATCGATGTCTGCACCGTCCATGACAGAGTGAATGAGGGCCTCGAGTTCCGGTTCCCTGTCCCGCGCTATGGCTATCAGTTTCTCGTCGAACGCGTCGACGATGGCCGAATACAGCCCGTACCTTTTCAGCATCACAAGGTACGTCCTGTTCATGACCCCGCGCAGATGCGATGGCACGCCGTTCGACACGTTGGACAGCCCGCACGTCGATTTCCCGGCAGGTGCGAGGTCGGGCATCATCATCATGAATTCCGTGCAGCCCTGGACCTGCATCTGCTGCGTGTTGACGGGAAGCACGATCGGGTCGATCCAGATGTCCTCTTCCGGTATCCCGTACCCCGCAGCCGCGGCCATGATCTCGGCGGCGCACAACCCCCGTTCGTTGGCGTCACGCGGGATCCCCTCCGCGCTTAAGGTAAGCCCGATAAAGGGGGCATTGTACTTCTGCGCCAGCGGCATGAGCGCCTCGATCCTCTCCGGACGCGCGGAGATGGAATTGATGAGCGGCCTTTTCTTTGCCGCCTTGAGCCCCGCCTCGATCGCCTCGACATTCGACGTGTCAAGCGACAACGGAAGGTCGGTCACTCCCTGGACGACACTGACCAGCCACCCCATAAAATCGGGCCCCGTTTTACGCGCCGGCCCGATATTGAGATCGATCATGTCCATACCGGCCTCAACCTCGGCCCGCGCCATGGCCTCGATCGGCCCCGCATCCCGGTTGAGGAACGCTTCGGCAAGCTTTTTGGACATTACGTTGAGATTCTCTCCGATAAGGAACATGGGGCCTCCAAAAGACGTTCTGCGTTCTGCGTTGTACTTTCCGCGTCTTTGGAATTTTTAACGTAGAACCCGGAACGTAGAACGTAGAACCATTAACTCAGGTTTTTCAGGTACGCCGGCAGGTGCGCCGCTTCGCGCGGGCCTATGAGCACTTTCCAGCCCTGGAGCTCCTCTTCGAGATCGCCCAGGATCGCTGCCGCATATCCCGGGATAATGAGATTCCGGTGCTTGACGTTGTTCTCGATGCCCGACTTTTTTATAAAGGAGCCGACCAGGTCGCCGACGAATTTTCCGGCCGCCCATGCGGTCATGACAGAGAGGCCTTCCGTGTCCATTATGCACAGCCAGCTCGGCACGCGGGAGTTCTCGATCTCGCCGCTCACGATGAAATACGTGAGAGAAAAATTGCACGTGACGATCACGGGGGAATTCTCATCGGGATTGTTTATCGGGTAGATCCCTTCCTTCGTCGTCATCGGGCGCTGGGGGTCCGTGTAGATGTTGAGCCGCTGGAGAAGGAGCGGGAATACCGTCTCGCCCGAAATGTCGCTCAAGATTATTATCCCCGCGTACTTCGCGACAAAGAGCGACGCGATGACGATCTCCTTCATCGGGTCGGAGGTCATCTCGCAGGGAAAGGTTATCGTGGGAAATCCGAGCGGCTTGAATTTCCCCATGAGGGCCGCCCGCCGTATCGCGACCTGGTCGATGAAGGCGTCCCTGACCTGCCGTTTCGTCGTATCGATCACGAGGTCTTTGAGACCCATGGCGGTCAATTTTTCCGTCAATGACGCGACCTCGTCGAACCCGTTCCCGGCGACGGAAAGCGGCAGGGAATACTCCTTCGCGAGTGCCCCGAACGCCTCGTAATTGTCGGGGCGCGCCGCGTAAATGAGCGGTTTCCTGTCTTTGAGGACCTCGACTGCTTCCTTCATGACGGCGGCGTCATCGCACATGAGGACGACCGAACAGGGCCGTGTTTGAGCGTTCTTCGCGATAGCGAGGAAACGGTCCTTATTGCCGGTAAAGCGGATGGCGGCGATCTCGGGCTTCATCGTCACCCCGACCCGCTCGTACTGGAAATACTCGAGCGCGGACAGGCGCCTGTCGACCTCACCGTCGTCCATCGCATCCGTGATGAGGACGCCTATGCCGGGTTTGTTGAAGAACGTCTTCTCATGGCGAAAGAGGACCGTCTCACCGCCGATCCTGACGGCATAGTCGTCGACGCCGATGGACACCTGCCGTATAGGCGGAGCGCTTGCATCGGACAGCTCGCTCTTCGCCGCGTCAGAGACATGCGGGCAGAGGTCGAGCTCCGTCTTCCCCGCCGCCAGCGCCATAGCAAACGCAAGGCACGTCGGGAACTTGCACTCGCCGCAGTTCGTCTTCGGAAGAAGCTTCAAGATCTGTATCCCGGTCAAAGCCATAATATCTCCTTT
>CALMFJ010000079.1 GCA_937862865.1 uncultured Pseudomonadota bacterium
GGCGTAAGGCGTAAGGCGTAAGGCGTAAGGCTTCTACCACTGCCCGTCATCCCGGCGCTTGACGCCGGGATCCAAGGTCTTGCTTCTGGTTTTTTTCGGTTGCGACAAATCCTCGAAGGCGGAAATCCCAGGTTATGTCTTTCTGCCATTCTCGTTAACGCATAATTACAATTTTATGTCCTGGACCGAATGTATCGTGACCAGTCAGAAATCAAGGCCGATCTTCGGTATTGCCTTCCGATTGTTCAGAATCTCTCATTAGGGTAAGGATTAAGAAAAAGGAAAACCTTGGATCCCGGTGTCAAGCACCGGGATGACGGCGCTGCAAGGTGTCAAGCACCGGGATGACGGCGCTGCAAGGTGTCAAGCACCGGGATGACGAGAGAGAGTTGATTTCAGCAACCAGATTCACCCGGTTGGCGAGAGTGCAGGGAGGCCGTCGTCGAGATCCAAGGAAGGGGCCCCTCCTGTATGACCGGAACGTTTGCATCTTTCGCCTTTGTGCTGGACGTGGATGGACCAACAAACAGTTAGTTTCTCTTAACGTGGAAGGCGGAAGCAAAAAAAAGGGATGGTCGTTCGGCCATCCCTTTTTTGTCTCTTCAGTTGTTACAGTTTACCGACGAAGATAAAGGCGATAACGAGAGCGTAGATGACGAGGGACTCGATGAGTGCCAGGCCGATGATCATCGGGGCAAAGATCTTTCCGGATGCGCCGGGGTTCCTGGCGATACCTTCGAGGGCTGCTGCGGCAGCTTTGCCCTGGCCGAGCGCTCCGCCGAGAGCGGCGATACCGATGGCAGCACCGGCACCGATGGCCAGCATGGCCTTTACGTTGTCGGCTAACGGGGCTTTCGCAGCTTCTTCAGCTGCCAGCACGAAGCCGCAGGATAAAACAAGGATCAATCCGCTGAGCATCAAAATGGAGACTACTTTTTTCATCACAGTTACTCCTTTCATTAGTTTAAATTTCTTTGAAGCGTGTTTATTAATGTCCTTCGTGTGATACCGCTCCGGCAAAGTAGACCATTGAGAGCAGGGTAAAGACAAATGTCTGCACGAAGGCTACAAACAATCCAAGGAACATAAAGATGACCGGGACAAGGAGCGGCACCAATGCAAAGAATATCGCTGTAACAAGGTGGTCACCCGTTATGTTTCCGAAAAGACGAATGCCGAGCGACATCGGCCGCGCGATATGGCTGATGAGCTCGATCGGGCACATAAGTATGCTGAGGATCACGTTCGCATACCAGGGCATCATGTCGCTGATGAAAACGAACTGCCTGAGGTATTTGAGGCCGTGTTCCCTTAATCCGTAATAATGAGTGAGAACAAATACTGTCAAAGAGCAGGCGAACGTCGTATTGACATTGTCGGTCGCAGGGAGGAATCCGGGGATCAATCCCGACAGGTTGTTGAAAAGGATGAAGATGGCGAGCGTCCCGATGATCAGCATGAACTTCGGACCGTTCTCGCCCATGTTCTCCTTGACGAAACCGTTGATCCCTTCGACCAGGAGCTCAACGAGGTTCCTGAAGGTGAATTTTTCGTCGGGAATGATATTGTCTTCCATCTTTTTTACCTGCTTGTATCCAAGCAGTACGATGATCAAAAGAACGATCGATACGATAATTGCATTGGACACATGCGGTGGAAGAGTTTTGAGGAACGGAATGTATGACGCCCACGTGAATGCTTCATGCCCCATTATCTTGTCTCCTTTGGTGAAGTGGAACTGAAAACCGGTAATAACTGACTTACCAGTATAGATACAAAAACGGTTGACAGGCCCATGAGGAAATAAACCGGTTTGACGTTCCCATAGACCACGATTACAGTGAGTACGCCGAGCAGGAGGAGGAATTTTGCCGGAAGACTGATGAGAAGGTCTTTCTTGCCTATCTCCTGTTTCAGGACAAGCTTCGCTATTATGTTTTTCAGGAGGCGGAAATTAAAGATGACGATAGCGCTGGCAACGGCAAAGCTGAAAAAAGCCATCAGGTCACGGATGAAGACCGCGACCGCGATGGAACCGAGTATGAAGATCGCCAGGTTGCAGCGTTCAACCTGGGTTACCGTTATCTCCTTCATCATCTTCCTTCTTGAGCCTTTTATATGCCCGGTAGACCGCCCGGAAAGCGGCGACCATCCCGAAAATCATAAAAACGAAAGTGAGATAGGGATATGTACCTAAAAACTTATCGGCATAAAACCCGGCAGCAAGGCCGATTATTACCGAAAAACCCATTTCAAGACCCAGGGCGCTGTAGTTCAGCAACGTCCTGTAAATGTCTTTCTTGTCTTGAAGGGCCATCTGCGTCCCGCTTTCGGCTCCTTTCTTCTATCACAGGAAACGCATGATAGTCAACGTTATTTTTACATTTGACAGACGGAATTTCATTGCAGGAAAGGCCCGGATTATATTGAAAAATTAATCAAATATTCAGACCTCAGACCCCGTGCGCAGCCGCCCTCTCCCCCCAACCCCCATCACCTATTACCCATAGCCCATCGCCCATAGCCCATCACCTCTCTCCTTTACAACCTTCGATTTAAATCATATGTTTAAATCATGCCAGGACCGGTCAGATTCTCGATCATGACGTACAACGTCCACAGCTGCATCGGTAACGACGGGAAGAACCTCCCGATGAGGATAGCGAAGATAATAGCGGGCATGCACCCCGATATCGTGGCGCTGCAGGAGCTCGACGTCGGTTTGACGAGGACGGGGTGCGTCGACCAGGCGGAGCTCATCGCCGGCGAGCTTGATATGTACTTTCAATTCCACCCGAGCCTTTTCATTCAGAGCGGCCGTTACGGGAACGCCATATTGAGCCGGTACCCGATCCGGCCGGTAAAGGCCGGCGGGCTCCCGTCACGGAGGAAAGAGCCGCGCCGGGGCGCCCTGTGGGTCGAGGTCGACCTCAAAGGCCGTACCATCCAGGTCATAAATACCCATCTCGGGCTTACACCCGCCCGGCGCAGGACACAGTCCCGGACCCTGATGGGCCCTGAGTGGCTCGGCAGTGAGAAATGCACACCACCCGTGATCCTGTGCGGTGATATGAACGCAACCCCGGGGTCGTACGTCCACTACAATTTCTCTCAGAATTTGACGGACGCCCAGCTCCTGCTCCCGGGAAACGCGCGGCCGAGGCGGACCTGGCCGAGTATAAGCCCGTTTCTCCGTGTCGATCATGTTTTCGTTTCCCGGGAGATCACCGTCAGAACGTGCAGGGTCCCCCGGTCCATGGACGCCAGGATGGCATCGGACCATCTGCCGCTTCTAGTCGAGGCGCAATTGCGTGACGGACCGGTCATGACAGGCCATTAACCGCGTCAGGCCGCCAATCCGCGAAATTCCACCACGCGGAAAAGGATTACCGGCAGCCTGCTATAGGGTTTTTCTCAGTCCTGTTCCCGATTTCCCCACCCCCGTTTCAGGAAAATACGAGACCCGATTCAGGTATGTCCCGATTGTTGGAAACCTGCTCTGGTTCTAGACTAAGGACATGACAGAACAGGAACCGAGGAGGACAGCATGGATTTCTCACAAATGATGAACGTTTCATTTCTTTTTGCTTTAATGAACATCATTTTTATCAATATCATCCTTTCCGGCGACAACGCGGTCGTTATCGCGATGGCCGTCCGGTCGCTGCCGGATAAGCAGAGGCAGCAGGGGATCATCTGGGGGACGGCAGGCGCCGTTATATTGAGGATCGGTCTCACCTTCGTGGCGGCCAAACTCCTGGAAGTGCCCTTTGTAAAGCTTGCAGGCGGCGTACTCATCCTCTGGATCGCCATAAAACTTCTCCTGGGCGACAACGACGAGGGGCACGAAAAACAGGTCAACGGGCTTATGCAGGCGATAGGGACCATCCTGATGGCAGACCTCGTTATGAGCCTTGACAATGTCCTCGGCGTGGCGGGCGCATCGAACGGCAACATGCTTCTCCTTCTCATCGGGCTCGCGACGAGCATACCGATCGTGGTATTTGCCAGCAAACTTATCACCAAGCTCATGGACAGGTTTCCGATAATCGTTGTTCTCGGCGCGATGGTGCTTGGCAGGGTGGCCGGCGAGATGATCATCAGCGATCCATATATGACGAGAACATTCCACCATCCGGGCCACATGGTGGCTTATGCGGTCCAGGCAGCACTGGCAGTGGCAGTCGTGGTCGCGGCCAAAGCCTGGACCAGGTACCGGGCGCCGCAGGCCGCACCCGCACCGGCTATGCAGGCTGCCGGAAATCCCTTTGCCGTCGAAGGCTGGGACATACTCTAGGATAGGTCCTTCCGAAAAAACCAGGGGGCCCCTTTCGAGGGCCCCCTTTTCTATTTGATACTTCGTCCGGCATATGGCATGTGATAACCATTTGAATGCGCCCGGCGGGCCAGGACCGGATGTCCCGGAAGGCCCGCCTTTCTTTTTTGGTTCCCTGTACCCATCTTACCCGTTGTAATTCTCCGGGACATAATTGTATGATGTGAACATCATCCGAATGAAGGGAGGCTTTATGAAAACGGCTCTGAGGGTCTTTCTTGTCTTTTGTGCCGCCATCGTCTATGGTGTCGCAGCGTACGGCCAGGGCAAGGACGTGGCCGGGTCGAAGGACAATCCGCTCATTTCCCGTTATAAGGGTTCATATATAATCGGATACGAGCAAAGATCGTTCGACGAGTTCAAGCTTCCCCTCGGAAAGCAGGTAAAGCGGCACACCGAGGCCGAGCCCCTCGCAAAGACCCAGAGAGTAGAGGGCAAATTTACCCGTATCCTTTATGTCGTGCCGGAGCAGCGCTCTTCCCTTGAGGTCTTCCGGAACTACGAGACCGCCCTTGCGGCGGCCGGTTTCCAGGCCCTGTTCAGCTGCAGCCAGCAGGATTGCGGCCAGAACTACAACCAGATCCTGTACCCTTTAGGCAAGAAGATGGCCAACCGGGGCCAGATGGGCGAATACGCATTCTCTATGCCCAAGGACCAGCGGTACCTCTCGGCCAAACTGGCCCGTCCTGAAGGGGACGTCTATGTCTCCCTCTACACCGCGATTGAAACGTTCGACCATTTCAAGGAAACCGCGAACAGGCCGCTCGTTCTCCTGCAGATCGTCGAGACGAAGGGCATGGACAAGGCAATGGTGACGGTCGACGCGGCGGCGATGGGAGGTGACATAGAAAAGACAGGGCACGTTGCCATCTACGGCATTTACTTTGACACCGACAGGGCCGATATCAAGCCCGCCTCGGAGCCGACGTTGAAAGAGATGGCCAAACTCTTAGGCCAGAAACCGAAATTGAAGGTCTTCATCGTCGGTCATACCGACAACGTCGGGAATTTTGCCCACAACCAGGCGCTGTCCCAGAAGCGCGCCGAGGCGGTGGTCAAGGAGTTGACGACAAAGTACAAGGTGAGCCAAGCAAGGCTCGTCGCAAAGGGTGTCGCATCCCTCGCCCCTGTTGCCTCGAACACTTCCGAAGCAGGCCGTGCGAAGAACCGCCGGGTGGAGATGGTCGAGCAGTAGGAAACGCTGCCCGAGCCCCGGCCTTCCCCGGGTCATATTTATTTTCGCGTTTCTCTTCATCCGGAACAGTGCCTGCAGGGGCTTGCGCAGGGACATTCCATAAAAATTGGTATTGCCATAACCCTTTGTCTGTGTTATAAAAAAGTCCCGTGGGCCGTTAGCTCAGTCCGGTAGAGCAGTTGACTCTTAATCAATTGGTCCAAGGTTCGAATCCTTGACGGCCCACCAAACATTCAATACGTCAGACCGCACAGACTTTCTTGCCCCGTCCGATCGCAGCCGCGCTGTAACTATCTTACAGGCAACCCTCGTCTGCGTGCGAAAAAGCGAATTCGTTACCTTTTCGCCCCGGTCTGCTTCAGGATGTTCACTACTTCGGCGTGGTTTTTTTCCGATGCCATTGTGAGCGCTGTGAAACCGTATATGTCCCGGATGTTCACCTCGGCCCCGGCGGCGATGAGGAGCCTGACGACCTCGGCGCGGCCGCCGAGCGATGCCATCATAAGCGCCGTTCTGCCGGCTATGTCCGTGGCGTTCACATCCGCCTTCGCGGCAATAAGAATTTTGACCACCCCGGGGCGGCCGGGGGACATGGATGCCCATATGAGCGCCGTGGTTTCAAGGTTGTCTTTTGCGTTCACGTCGGCCCCGGCACCGATAAGGAGCCTGACCACCTGGGCGTGGCCGCCAAGCGATGCGAGAATGAGCGGGGTCTTGTCGTCCATGTCCGTGGTGTTCACATCCGCCCTGGCGGCAAGAAGCTTCTCGACCTTCCTGACGTCGCCCTTCGCGGCCGCCGCGAGCAGCTCCTGCCCTTTATCCTGGGCGTAAGAGTGCGCCGGCAGTATTCCCGGCAGGAGGACGCCGATAAAGAGGACGACCTGCGCCGCCCGGGCAGCCTTTTTCCGTATCGTGCCCTGGACCCCTTTCATTTCTTCGCGCTTCCCCGTGCCCTCTGGAGTCAAGAGGCACCGGCCTTATTCTTTTGTCGATCCTGTTCTTCCGTAGTCGTCTTCTGATCTCTCGATATCGTCCTCGCCGAAATAATCGCCTGTCTGGACCTCGATGAGGACCACCGGGCCGTTTCCCGGGTTCGCTAGGCGATGCCAGGTAAACCGGGGGATGTCGATGCTGCTGCCCGCTTCCAGGCGGAATTCGTCATCGCCCTTCCGGACAACGGCGGTTCCCTGTACAATGTGCCAGTGTTCGGAACGCTTGTGGTGCCTCTGCAGGCTGGTCCGCCGGGCGGGATAGACGACTATTCTCTTGACCTTATGGTCGTTTTCATCGGCGAGCACCGTGAAGTATCCCCACGGCCTGCGGTCTTCTTCCATCTGTCTCCTCACGCATCTACACATTACAGGGACGCCCGGCGAATGTCAACCGGCTTAAAATTCCCGGGACTGCGACAGTACTGCCGGAAGGGCGCCGCGACCCATGGGGCGAAAATAGATATGGTGCACTTTGCCTGCGCCTGTATCAGTGCTCATAAAATACGAGATATATATATGTATTACTATAGTATATTATCCGTATTTACCTTATAGATATCATACAGTTAAATATGGCCGGACATCACGTCAATACGATTCAGGAGGGTACTCTTAATGAACCGGCCGGGAACGATAGTTTTGAGAAGTGCTGCAGCGGGCACGCTGCTGTTCGTCCTGCTTGCAGGAATACCGGGTCTGTCGGTCGCACAGGCGCAGGCGCAGCAGCTTGGACATCGCGTCGGCCTCGATCAGGATGGCTGGCCTTTGTATCGGATAGACGCGAACGAGGTAACAAATATCGGGGCCGGCGAAATAAGGACCAATGCAAACCCGGACAGGAAATCCGAATTCTACGGCGTCAGGACGGACGTGTATGGCACCATCAATGTCCTCAACGGCGGGCAGCTGAAGACCAATTATATGTATTGTAGCGACGATAACCCGATACCCGG
>CALMFJ010000080.1 GCA_937862865.1 uncultured Pseudomonadota bacterium
GTAGAACCCGGAACGCAGAACCTAGAACGGTTCCTTCCCGCCGAACATATCAATTATCCTCTTCACCAGAGCGGGCAGCGAGGGGTCGCGGGCCCCCATGACAATGACCGCGTCTCCCGGCCGGGCACTTGATCCTATCTTTTCAATGAGCTCGTCCCGGTCTTTGACGGCTTCGGCGTGGAACGGGACATTTCCGAGGCTGTCGATGATGTCCTGTGATGAGATGTCCTTTTGCGCGGTTCCGCCTGCGTAATAGATCGGCAGGAGATACAGGGCGTCGCCGGGGCGGAATATCTTTTGAAACGATCCTGTGTACTCGTCTTTGAGGAAGCGCGTCGGGCCGAAGCCGTGCGGCTGGTAGACGGCGATGACGCGGTCTGCTATGCCGTGCGCCGTGGTAACGGCGGCGGCGATCTTCGCGGGGTTATGGGCGAAATCATCGATGACGGTCACCGCCCGGCGGGTTTGGGTTATCGTAAAGCGCCGCGCCACCCCCGCGAAATTTTCCACGGCGCGCGCGAGGGTACTGCCGTTGCAGCCCAGGTGTTCACAGACGCACAGTGCAGCCTTAAGGTTTTCAAGGTTGTGCTCACCAGGCACGGGCAGACGATATTCGGTCCCGCGCCGCGCGAGGCCCACTGACATCGGGCGGAACTCTTCCGTGTCGGGATGCCATGCGGCGGTACCGTCCCTGCCGAAACGCACCGTCGCCGGAAGAGCGGCAAGGACGGGGTCATCATTGTTCGTCGCCGTCCACGATGACCGTGCGATGAGCCCGGCAAAGAGCGCCGTGATCTCTTCTATCGTCTTATGGTCTTTCGACACGTTGAGAATGACGGACATATCCGGGGAATATTTCGCCAGCGTACCGTCGCTTTCATCCGCTTCAACGACAAGCAGGTCGGAGCCGCCCGAAAAGGCATTCCCGATAAGCCCATTTGTTTCGAGCCGTATAAGAGGCGCCCCGCTGATGAGGGACGGGGACCTCCCACACGCATCGAGGAATTCGAATATCATGGCAGTGACGGTGGATTTCCCGCTCGTCCCGGCAACGGCGACGGTCCGCTTCGACGCTATAATGCCGGCAAGGAGGTCCGAACGGTGAATGACCGGGATGCCGTGGGTACGCGCCGCGGCAATGTCGGGGTTCGCATCCTCGATCGCCGTCGATATGCACAGGACATCCGTATCCCGGGTCACGCCGGAGCCGTCCTGGCTTACTATCACGCAGCCGAGGCCTTCGAGCATTCCCTTCATTGCCTGCGTGTCCGGGCTTCCGAGAAGGCGGTCCGAGCCCGATACCCCTATCCCGCAGAACCGCAGGTACTGGGCAAGCGCGCTCATCCCTGTCCCGAAGATGCCCGTAAAATAAATGTTCCGGAAAGACCTCCCCCCTACAGTGATGGGCGGGGGATCTATGTAGAGGAGTGTGCCCTCGGGGACGATATCGAACAACGCAACGATGTCCGCACTGCGCATGCAAATGCACCCGTGAGAAAACGGAGTGCCGATGATATCCTCGCGGTTCGTCCCGTGTATATAGATATACCGTTCGTACGTGTCGACGCCCGGTCCTTTATTGACGCCCGGTTCGAGCCCTTCGAGGCGCAGGATGCGGGTCAGTATGATATTCTCTTCGTCTGATGTATGGTCCCAATCGATACCCGTATCTTCGCGGTCCCTGAAGATGCGGCCCTCGGGCGCACCGGCGCCGTACTTCTCGCATACCCGGTGGGTCCCGGGCGGGGTCTTCAGCGAATCTTCCCTGATGCCGACCCCGAGGCGGGATGTCGATACCGGGTAATCCCGTATCACGGACCTTTCCGCGCACACATAGAGCCTCTGTTCCTCGATCGACGCGATGAGGAACAATGCGTCCTCGGACGCGGGATATCCCGCTATCCGTCTGCAGATCTGGTCGAATCGGTCATTTTCCATTGAGTGCCTCAGGGGTTCAACTACAGCACTTATTCATTACCCTGCCGGATCAAGGATTTCAAGGGAATTCAAGCGAATGTTTTACATTTTGACATGCTGCGGAACGTTTGATATATTTCTCCATCATGTATTATCGGTATTTTGCAATGTCACACATCGGGGCGCCTTCCCCGCACTACATCACGGACAAGCACAAAAAGGAGGGGCAATGAAAAAGATCCTTTGGCTCGTTATCACAGTTTTCCTGATCAATCCGGTCGGGCTTGTGTTTGCTGAATCGTTCCATGATAAGGCGGATACCGATAAGAATGGGGTCGTTACCGGCGACGAAATGAAGAAGGCGGTCGACGAAAGGTATAAGAACGAGGATGCGAATAAGGACGGGAAATTGACCGTCGACGAGTACCAGGCGGCCCGGCAGAAGAATTTCGACGACGCGGATGTCAACAGGGACGGTTCCGTTACTGTCGAGGAATGGGCGATCTACTGGTGCGGAACCGACAGGGGTGCCGGGAAGGTGAAGAAACCGGTAAAAATGGGGAAGAAAAAATCCCGCTCGAAGATCATGGACGCCAACAGGGATGGAAAACTGGGCAAAGACGAATGCGTCCTGTTCTGGTCGGGCCGTTTTGTCGACCTTGACGGAAATAAAGACGGGAAGCTGTCCCGGGAAGAATACATGGACAGGATGAAGGAAATGGCGAAAATGATGGACATCAACGGGGACGGGGTCATCACCGTGGAGGAGTATTACGTGTCATGGCTGGGAAAAGATAACGCCAAGACATCCGGCAAGTCTGTCGGCAAGCAGAAAAAACCGGAGATTTAAAATGTTGACAACACCGGCTAATACTCTTTATAGTATCGGACAATGATGACACTCGAAAAAGTCCAGAGAAAACAGTCCTGCTGCTACTGGTGGTATTACTACGCATACCTGCGCCTATGATATTTGACCCCCGCGGGGGGACAAAAGGCCATGGGTGCAGACGCGCCCATGGCCTTTTTTTATTTTAAAAAAGAGGATGGCACACGATGAAGAACATACGATTGTCGGCATTGCAGGAAAATGAAAGAACGGTCATTCAGGTCGGTCATGTACGGGTCGGCGGCGGGTTTTGCATCATAGCGGGCCCCTGTTCCGTGGAGACCGAGAAACAGACCGTGGAAACGGCTGTGGCCGTGAGGGATTGCGGGGCTGACATGCTTCGCGGCGGTGCCTTTAAGCCGAGGACATCACCGTACGCCTTTCAGGGGTTGGGCCTGAAGGGGCTCAAGATATTGAAGAAGGCCCGGGAAGTAACAGGGCTGCCTGTCGTGACGGAAGTGATCGACACGCGGGACGTTCCGTGGGTCGCCGAATACGCCGATGTGCTGCAGATAGGCGCACGGAACATGCAGAATTTTTCCTTGCTGAAAGAGGTCGGAAAGACGCAGAAGCCGATCCTTCTGAAACGGGGCATGAACAGCACCATCGAGGAATGGCTGAACTGTGCGGAATACATCCTCGACGGAGGCAATCCCGACGTGATATTGTGCGAAAGGGGAATACGGACTTTCGAGACGTATACCAGGAACACCCTCGATATCAGCGCTGTCCCGGCGTTGAAGGAGTTGACCCACCTGCCCGTCATCATAGATCCTTCGCATGCATGCGGGCGCCTGAGCCTCATACCGGCACTGGGCCTCACGGCTGTCGCATCGGGTGCGGACGGTGTCATGGTCGAGGTCCATGTGAACCCGCCGGAAGCTATATGCGACAAGGAACAGGCATTAACCCCCGTGCAATTCAAAGCCATGGCGGAAAAGATGCGTTCACTTCATCAATTTGTTGCAGGGGCGTTATGAGATCGATCCATCTGGACATAGCGGGTCAGCGCTGCAGGATCTTTCCCGATGCATCCATTGACGCATTGAGGGAGTTCTGCGTTCCCGGGAATGCGGTGATCATATCCGATAAAAACGTCTGGCATCATCATGGTCACAAATTTCTTCCTTACAGGACCATCGAGATCGAGCCCGGGGAAGAGCACAAGACCCTGAAAACCATCAGCGGGATCTATGGACAGCTTTGCGCGATGGAGATCGATCGTTCCACGACCATCGTGGGAGTGGGGGGCGGAATTGTTTGCGATATTGCCGGGTTCGCAGCATCCACCTACTTGAGAGGCCTTCCCTTCGGTTTCGTGCCCACGACCCTTCTGGCCCAGGTCGATGCCAGTGTGGGCGGAAAGAACGGTGTTAATCTCGAGGGCTACAAGAACCTCATCGGTACCTTCGCACAGCCGGGATTCGTGCTATGCGATCTCAGTTTTCTCAGGACACTTCCTTATGATGAACTGAAGAACGGGATTGCCGAGGCGGTCAAATCCGCCCTGATAAGCGACCGGGCCCTGTTTGAATATATTGAAGACAATTGCAAGGCGATAATTTCGCTCGACAGGAATGTCCTTGAAAGAATTATCAACGGTTGCCTCACAATAAAAACAGATATCGTCTCCCGCGATGAGAAGGAATCCGGGGAAAGAAGAAAGCTCAATCTGGGCCATACCATCGGGCACGCCATCGAGAAGGCCGGGGGGTACCGGCATGGTGAAGCGGTCAGCATCGGTATTGTCGCCGCCGCAAAAATGTCGGAAATGAGAGGGGCCCTTTCGAACGAAGATGTCCTGAGGATCGAGGCGCTCCTGGCATCATTCGGTCTCCCGACACGCCTGAAAAGTGACAGGGAGGCCGTTATGGACGCTGTCGGGAAGGACAAGAAGCGCCAGGGGACCGCCGTTCGCTTTGTGTTCCTGGACGGTATCGGAAATGCCGTTATTGAAACCATGGAGATCGCCGAGCTTGAGGAGGTCCTCTTTTGATCTGCGTCAGCGTCTACGAACCGACAGTTGAAACCTGCCTTGACGCTCTGAGCGGCCTTAACTTCGCGGAAGTGCGCATCGACGCGATCGTGCATGGTGCTGTGGACGACATGAGAAAGATCTTTTGTCGGCCCTTGACGCTTATCGCTACTTTCAGGCCCGAGGGCCCTGCGGATGCCAGGGGGTGTATCCCCGGCAATGATACGAGAAAGGAGTTGCTTCTGGCCGCGATCGATGCAGGGGCGAGCTACGTCGACATCGAAGCGGGGTCCGACGGAGCTTACAGGGCACAGATCGTCGCAAGGGCCAGGTTACGGGGCTGCAAGGTCATCGTGTCCTCGCACAATTTTTATGAAACGCCCGACACCGGGGAACTCGTCGCGATCGCGTCCCGTTGTTTTGATGAAGGGGCAGACATTGCCAAGATTGCCTGCATGGTGAATGCCGACAGGGATAAGATATGCCTCCTCGGTCTCCTCGGCCGGCAGGATTTCAACGGCAGAACGGTGGTGATAGGCATGGGGAAGAAAGGCAGGATAACCCGCGTTGCCGCCCCCCTGCTCGGCAGCCCCTTCACGTACGCATCGCTTTCCGACGGAAAAGAGACTGCCGACGGACAGATCGACGCACTCACGCTGGGGCATATTCTGAAGGCGTTAAGAGATGGGTGATATGAAATTCTTTGCCGTAACGGGGAACCCCATTCTGCACAGCAGGAGCCCCGGGATGTTCCGCGCTGCTTTCCGG
Source organism: uncultured Pseudomonadota bacterium (assembly GCA_937862865.1). Lineage (GTDB taxonomy): Bacteria > Desulfobacterota > Syntrophorhabdia > Syntrophorhabdales > Syntrophorhabdaceae > Delta-02. The sequence continues at coordinate 5,550 of CALMFJ010000080.1, forward strand.
GCCGGCTCCGTCGATGCCGTCTACCTGCGGTTCGCCTCCGCCGACGTGAACGAAATCGCACGGGCGGCCCGGACCATGCAATTTCACGGGTTTAACATAACGTCCCCGTACAAGGAAAGGGTCCTGCCTTTTCTCGACGACATGGACGAGGCGGCGCGGAGATCAGGCGCTGTCAACACGGTCGTTCTGCGCAACGGCAGGCTTACCGGGTTCAATACGGATGTTGAAGGCGTCAGGGAGGCCCTTCTGCGGCACGGCGTGACGCTGCGCGGGAAAAGGGCCCTCGTACTCGGTGCCGGGGGTGCTGCAAGGGCCGCGGCCCTTGCGCTTGTCTCTCGAGGGGTTTCGGTCACGCTCATGAACCGCACGATCAAAAGAGCACAGAAGATCGCGGCGGCCTTTTCCTGCAGAGTAGCCCCCGTCGAAGTGATACCACGGGAAATGGAGAATACGGACATCCTGATCTCCTGCATAAGCGAAGGCCGGTCTATGGTCCCGCGCGACTGCCTGACGAGAGATCTCGTCGTCCTCGATGCCCATTACCGGGAGGAGAGCCCGCTCAAGCGGGACGCAACGGCAGGCAAATGCACTGTCATAGACGGCAGAGAATGGCTCCTCTTCCAGGGTGCCGGTGCCTTCAGGCATTTTACCGGGCAGGAGCCGCCCGTTTCCGCGATGCGCAGGGCCCTGTACGATGACGGGGCATGCGCGAAGAAGAATATTGCCCTCATCGGTTTCATGGGTACCGGCAAGTCTGCTGTCGGCCGGCACCTGGCTGAAAACCTGAAAATGGCCCATATCGACATCGATGATGAAATCGAGCGAAAGAGCGCCTCTTCCATAACGGACATATTCAGGGACCTGGGGGAAGCATCGTTTCGCCGGATGGAAGAAAGGCAGATCGATGCCGCGGCAGGCACGTCCGGCACGATAATCTCTTGCGGCGGCGGGGCAGTGCTTAATGCGGCCAACGTTGACCGGCTCAGAGACAGTGCCACCGTTGTATGGCTTAACGCCGGTGTCGGGACGATCCTGCAGCGTGTGGGGGACGATTGGTCGCGGCCCCTGCTCGATGTACAGGACAGAAGGTCTGAAATAGAAAAGATGCTCCGGCTGAGGACAGACCACTATGCCCGCGCATGCGACCTTGTCATCAACACCGATGGAAAGAGACCTGAGGAGGTCGCGGGAAGGATACAGGATGAAATTAGTACATCCCTCTGACATTAACGGCAGCGTTGCGGCACCTTCATCGAAGAGCTTTATGATACGCGCTGTCGCATCATCGTTGCTGGCCGGGGGCGTGTCGCATCTCGCGAACCCGTCGTTGTGCTTCGATTCCCTGGCGGGCCTTGGCATTGCACGAACGCTCGGGGCTGACGTGCAGACCGGTACGGACGTTGTGTCAATACGAGGCATCGGGGGGTTGACGGAGGATAGCAGGACGGGCGGCGTCATCCACTGCGGCGAATCCGGTCTGTGCATGAGGATGTTCACGCCCGTGGCCGCACTTTCCCGGCAGCGGTTTTTTATTGAAGGCTCAGGGTCGCTTGGCTCACGGCCCATGGCAATGCTTGAGGCCATCTCCCTCATGGGCGCGAGATGTACGACAACCGGGGGCTATCCTCCCGTCGTGATTCAGGGCCCCATGAAGGGCGGGACCGTCTGCATCGACGGTTCGGAAAGTTCACAGTTCCTGACAGGCTTGCTTATAGCCGCCCCGCTGTGCAGGGATGATTCCCGCATTGATGTCGTCAATCTGAAAAGCAGACCGTATGTGCTCATGACCATTGATCTCCTGAAGCGCTTCGGCATCGCTATCGATCATAACGAAGACATGACATCGTTCAGCATCAAGGGGAACCAGCGTTACAAAGCGCACAGCCTTGCCATAGAAGGCGACTGGTCGGGGGCGGCTTTCATCCTCGTCGCGGGCGCGGTCGCGGGCGCGGTCCACGTGAGCGGGTTGAGGACGGACTCCTTTCAGGCCGACAGGGCCATTCTCGATGGCCTTCTGAGGGCGGGTGCGACAGTTGAGGCAAGAGAGGACCGTATCTTCGTGAAACGAGGCAACCTCCATGCGTTCGAGTTCGATGCGGGGGACTGCCCCGATCTCGTTCCGCCGCTGGCAGCCCTGGCTGCGCGCTGCACGGGAAAAAGTGTTATCCGCGGCACCGAGCGCTTAAAGCACAAGGAAAGCGATAGGGGCGAGGCGCTTGCCTCGGAATTTTCAAAGCTCGGGATCAGGGTGGAACTCCTGCCTGACAGGATGGAAATTTACGGTGCAAGGCCGACAGGCAATTTCGTGGATTCGCATAACGATCACCGGATTGCCATGGCCTGTGCGGTAGTCGCCCTTGGCGGTAGAGGCCCCGTTGCGATCGGGCGCTCGGGGTCCGTGGCGAAATCATACCCCAAATTCTTTGAAGATCTTGATTCCATAAAGGCGGTGACGTTGTGAACAGTTTTGGCCGGTTATTCAGGGTGAGCATACTCGGGGAATCTCACGGGGAGCTCGTCGGTATTCTTGTCGATGGTTGCCCGGCGGGGCTTAAGCTTACGGAAGGCGAACTCTTGCCCGATCTCGACAGAAGAAAGAGCGGGGCGAAGGGCACGACCGGCCGGAGGGAGCCTGACGTCCCCCTCATACAAACAGGTGTCGTGAACGGGAGAACAACAGGTGCACCTGTCCTGATCACTTTCAAAAACACAAATATCGATCCGGGCGCGTATGACGAGGTCCGATATTTGCCGAGGCCCGGCCACGCTGATTTCGCCGCCTTCAGGAAATACGGCGGGTTCAATGATCACCGCGGCGGAGGGCATTTCTCCGGCAGGCTCACAGCGGGACTGGTTGGTGCGGGCGTGATCGCTAAGAAACTCATCGAACCGGCGCGGATTGAAGCCGAAGTTGTCGAGGTCGCCGGGTCTCGGGACATTGAGAAAGCCGTTGATGAGGCCCTGCGCGAGAAAGACTCGGTAGGAGGTGTTCTCTCTTGCAGGGTCACGGGGTTGCCCACCGGGCTCGGCGAGCCCTTTTTTGATTCCGTCGAGTCCCTTATAAGCCACATGGTCTTTTCCGTACCCGGCGTGAAGGGCATTGAGTTCGGGGCGGGTTTTGGCGGAAGCGCTATGCGAGGGAGCGATTACAATGACGCGATCATTGATCCGGAAGGCCGGACACGGACGAACAACGCAGGAGGGATAAACGGCGGCCTCACGAACGGCAACGATATCACGTTCAGGGTCGCCGCGAGGCCTGCCGCAAGCATCCCCCGGCCGCAGCCCACTATCGACCTCACAAGAGGTGAAAATGCGACGCTTTCCATACGGGGCAGACACGACGTATGCATAGCGCTGCGCATGCCGGTCATCATAGAGGCGGTCACGGCGCTCGTCATGGCGGACCTTATGTTCATACATAAAAGTTTATGGGGGAATGGCACACATGGACAAACGGCTTAAGGAAATTCGTGAGAAGATCGATGCGATCGACCGCGGGATCATGGGGCTTCTCAACAAGCGCATGGAACTCTCCGGGAGATCAAGGGAACTGAAGGACAAGACCGCCGACCCGGGCCGTGAGAATGAAGTGCTCTCAAACGTGGAGCGCCTTTCACATCCGTTCGTTGACGCCGGATTCTCCCGGAGGCTTTACCGGGAGATCATAGATGAGAGCAGACGGGCGCAGGAGCGCCACGACATTCAAAATTCCGGCATGCCGCGAAAAAAAGCTGCAATGAAAATTGTCGTTCTCGGCCTCGGCCATATGGGCTCCTGGCTCGCGAGGGAACTTTCGCAACACAATGAGATCGCGGTTTTCGATACGGACCTGTCAAAGCCGGAGCGGTTTCCCGACGCGTTCATACTCAAGGGCCTTGAAGGGATACGGGCCTTCGGCCCGCAAATCCTCATCAATGCCGTGACGCTGCACAGGACCATCCCGGTCTTTAACGAAGTGCTGAGATACCTGCCGAAGGGTTGTATCATCAGTGACATAGCGTCAATAAAAGGGCCTCTTGACGAGTATTACGCACAGTGCGGGTTGAAATTCGTGTCCGTCCACCCTATGTTCGGGCCGACCTTTGCCGATATGAACGCGCTCAGGGGAGAAAGCGTCATTACGATAAAGGAATCCCATCCGGAGGGGAAGGCTTTCGTGCGGAGCTTTTTTGAACGCCTCGGGGTTACGGTCTTTGAGTATTCCTTCGCGGAGCACGACAGGATGATGGCGTATTCACTGACACTCCCTTTTATTTCGTCCATGGCCTTTGCTTCCTGCGTCGATCGGAGCATCGTGCCGGGCACGACGTTCGCGAAACACATGACGATCGCCCGGGGGCTTCTGTCGGAAGACGACCGCCTCCTCGGGGAAGTGCTCTTCAACACCTATTCACTGGCGGAGCTCGAGAGGGTGACGGCAATGATGGAATATCTGAAACATATCATACAGGGGAAGGACTATGAGGTGCTCGGTGATTTTCTCAACAAACTGCGGAAGAACATTGCCTGACCACACGTGCTTGCCCGTACGGAGGCCACGTGGACTTTGCTCGGGCCCTTTGTCGAAGAACGTGATCGAGATGTTCTTGACACCGTTCATGAAAAAAAGTAGGGTATTGTCCATGATTAGTTTTTCCAGCCAGAAAATAATGCTGAACGTTTGGTGGTGGGGTAGCTAAAACTATCCCATGAACGGGCAGGCCGTTTAAGCTCGCGGGGATAGCGATCCCCGGGGCTTAAACGGCTTTTTTATTTTCAGCCGCTTCAAGATCTCCCGAAGGGTCTTCTTGAAGCGGTTTTTTATTTTTGAGGGAGGTCAAATGTATCCATCGTTGGAACAGTTCAAGGAATTGTCAAAGAGGTACAACAGGATCACGGTCTACAAGGAGATCGACGGGGACATGGACACCCCTGTGTCCATCCTCTCCCGGCTTTTATCGCTCGACAGGGTGATCCTCCTGGAAAGCGCAAAAGAGAGCAAGGTGTACAGCAGGTTCTCGTTCCTTGCTTTCGATATCAGAGAGAAGGTCCTCGTTCAGGAAGACGGTCTTTACAACGGGGGACGGCGCCTCGGGGACATCGCACACCTGGAGGAGGTGCTTCTTCAGAACAGGCCCGCACCGCTTGAAGGTTTCGGCGATTTTTCGGGCGGGTATGCCGGGTATCTCAATTTCGGGTTTACCGGGCAATGCGACATCCTCAGGCAGCCCCTTGCCCATAAGGGCGCGTGCGGCGGGGTGCTGTACCTCGTGGAAAAGTTCTGCGTCTATGACAACTACACGAACAGGCTCTACATAGCGTTGTCGAAGAAGATCGACGGGAACATTCCCCCGGAAGGCATCTACGAAAGGATCGCAGACGAACTGGCAAGGTCCGAAGGAGAACTGAGGGGCCTGCCGATGGTTCACCCCATGCCGATCGATGCGGCGGTCACGCGCAGTATCCCGAAAGAAAGGTTCATGGAAAAGGTGCGCGCCATCAAGACGATGATCGAGAACGGCGAGGCGATCCAGATCGTTTTAAGCGATTACGTGGAAATAGAGAACCTGGACCCCTTCCAGTTCTACCGGAACTTGAGGAAGATCAACCCGTCGCCTTACATGTTCTTCATCAAGGATGCGAACACGTCCATTGTCGGGTCGAGCCCGGAGGTGCACATCAGGGTCCGGGGCAATACGGCTTTCTTAAGGCCTATAGCTGGTACACGGCCCCATGACGGAGGGGACGGGATAGAGGAGATCACCCGTGAACTTGCGGAAGATGAAAAGGAAAAGGCCGAGCACCTCATGCTCGTCGACCTGGCGCGCAACGATCTGTCACGGATCTGCCGCCCGGGAAGCGTGGTCGTGGAAAGTTTCATGCAGCCGGAGGTATATTCCCACGTTGTTCACCTGGTGTCCCAGGTGAAAGGGGAATTGAAGGATGACTCCGATACGGTCGAAGCCATCACCAGGACGTTCCCGGCAGGCACGGTCTCAGGGGCGCCCAAGACGCGGGCCATCGAGATCATTGACGAACTCGAGGACGGCCCGAGAGGCGTTTACGCCGGGTGCACGGGATACATCGGGTTCAACGGAAATGCCGACATGGCGATCACGATCAGGACGGCTGTGTTCAACGGGTTCAAGGCCCGTCTGCAGGCAGGCGCGGGCATCGTCTACGACAGTGTCCCGGAGAGGGAATACCGCGAGGTCATGAGCAAACTTAAGGCCCTGCTGCGGGCAGGAGGTATCGATGATAGCGCTTATTGATAATTATGATTCCTTTACGTTCAACGTCTACGATTATCTGATGAAATTTGCCGATGTCCGGGTCTTGCGGAACACGGAGAGCATTGATGACCTCAGTGCCCTTGAGCCGGACGGGATCGTCATCTCGCCGGGCCCGTCGCACCCGTGCCGTTCACTTCTCAGCCTCGATGCCATCCGTTATTTCAAAGGGAAGATACCTCTCCTGGGCATATGCCTCGGAATGCAGGCCATAGCCTATGAGTCCGGCAGCACGGTGCGGCAGGCCAGGACGATCATGCACGGTAAGGTGGACACTATGGAGAATTCCGGCGGGCTGCTCTTCGAGGGAATAGGAAAGACATTCCCGGCAGTGCGGTACCACTCGCTTGCCGTGGAGAATAACAGAAGCCGGTTCCGCGTCTGCGCAGTCTCGCAGGCTGACGGGGAGATCATGGCCATCGAGGACAAAGACCTTAAGCTTTTTGGTCTCCAGTTCCATCCCGAATCGTACGCAACGCTTAACGGCTTAAAATTCATAGAAAATTTTGTGGGGGTTTGCAATGGAAATGCTTGAAAGGATACAAAACAGCCTCAGCCTTACGTTCGACGAGGCGACGGCCATGTTTGACGAGATGCTCTCCGGCGCCATGGGTGAGGCACGCATGGAGGCGGTCCTCGCGGCGCTCACCGAAAAGGGCGAAACGGGGGAAGAGATCGCCGCCGCGGCAAAGGTGATGGCCCGGTACGCGGTGCCGGTGCCCCGCGCCTCGGGTACGCTGCTCGACACATGCGGCACAGGTGGTGACGGGAGCGGGAGCTTCAATATCTCCACGGCGGCGGCGATCGTATGCAGCCTGTTTGTCCCCGTTGCGAAGCACGGCAACAGGGCAATGAGCTCGAGGTCCGGTTCGGCCGATGTGCTTGAGGCCCTGGGTGTGCCCATCGACCTTGGTGCCGAGGAGGCATCGGGGTTCCTGGCAAAGCATGATTTCGTTTTTCTCTTTGCCCAGAAATATCATCCCGCCATGAGGTCCGTGGCAGCCGTGAGGAAGAAGCTCGGCAGGAAGACCATATTCAATCTCTTAGGCCCGCTGTGCAACCCGGCTCACCCCGACTGCCAGCTCATAGGCCTTTTCAGCGAAGACTTCATTCCGCGGTATATGGCGGCCATCGAACGGATCGGGATACCCAACGCCATGGTCGTGTCAGGCAGGGACGGCCTTGATGAGATAAGCATATCGGACAGGACCACGTGCTATTGCAAGAAAGGGCCCTCCGTGACAAAGTTCGATTTTGATCCCCGGGATTTCGGTATCCACGCAGACAGGGAGAAGATACAGGGCTATGAGGCCGGCACGAACGCGCAGATCATGAAGGAGGTTTTCTCCGGCATCAACCACGCCGACCTTACGAACGCAGTAGCGATTAACGCGGCCTTCAGCCTGACGCTTGCGGAGGTGGAAACCGATCTCAGACGGGCGTTCGTACTCGCGAAGGAGACATTACAGAGCGGCAGGGTGTATGAAAAGCTCGAGGAGCTCGCGTCATGATAGACCGCATCGTCGAAACGAAGAAAAGAGAGGTTGCAGCCCTGCGGCACCGTGATATCGCGCCGCGAACGAGGCCGATCGTGCCCTTTGCCCTCAGGGACGGCGTCAACATCATCGCGGAGTTAAAAAAGAGGTCGCCTTCGGCAGGCAGCATAGGGGAGATAGACGACGCCAAAATCGCCCTTTATACGCGATACGCCGCCGCCATAAGCGTTCTCACCGATGCGGCGTACTTCGGCGGCAGTTTCGATATCCTGGCAGATGTGGCCGGCAAGACCGGCATCCCCATCCTCTGCAAGGATTTTTTCATCGATACGAGCCAGATCGACCTTGCGTGGACGAAAGGGGCCGACATGATACTTCTTATCGCGCGGGTACTCGATAAAAAATCCTTGAGGCGCCTCTACGACCATGCGCGGGGACTGGGCCTCGGCTGTCTTGTCGAGGTCCACCGGGAAGAAGAGCTCGCGAAGATTGCCGGCCTGAACGCCGGCATTGTCGGTGTCAACGCCCGCGACCTCGACACGCTCGCGATAGACCTCGACCAGGCGAGGGAAATACTGTTGCGGGTTGACGCCCCCGTCCGGGTCGCGGAAAGCGGCATCAGGTCACGGGCGGATATCGAGAGATTCTCCTCCGCCAACTGTTTTCTCATCGGGGAAACGCTGATGCGCGCGCGGGACCTCGAATCGGCCTTTCGGGGGCTGATCTATGGTTAAGATAAAGATATGCGGGATGACAAATATCGACGACTGCCTCGCCGCGGTCGATCTTGGCGTGGATTTCATAGGGTTTGTATTTTATTCGAAAAGCCCGCGATATGTCACGCCGCAGGCCGTGCAGGCAATGGTCGGTCGACTTGGGCGGTCAGTGAAGACGGTCGGGGTGTTCGTGGAAGGACCGGATGATAACATCGACAGGGTGATGGATCTTTGCGGGCTCGATTATGCCCAGATATATACCGGCCGTGCCGGGCCCCGCCGGATCAAGGTTTATAGGGTGGGCACGTGCGTCCCCGAAGTGGCCGGTCACGGCCTCATCCTCTTCGACAGTTGTTCGCAGGGGCTTGGAGGGTCCGGCACATCGTTTGACAGAAAGCTTCTCGAGAACCATGATGCGCTTGACAGGGCATTCATTGCCGGGGGCGTCAGTGAAAAGAACGTGGAAGACGTCCTGGCCTTGAACCCTTTCGGCGTTGACCTCGTTTCTTCCGTTGAAAAACGCAAAGGAAAAAAGGACCTGTTCAAAATGGAACGTCTCGTCGACAGAATAAGGAGTTATGTACTATGAAAAGATACTACGGACAATACGGCGGTCAATTTGTACCGGAAACACTGGTCCCTGCGCTCGATGAACTTGAAAGCGCGTTCACCGGGTTCAAAAAGGACGCAGGGTACAGAAGAGAGTTGAACACCCTTCTCAAAGACTATGCGGGAAGGCCCACGCCTCTTTACTATGCCGGGCGCTTAAGCGAACGGACGGGGTGCCGGGTCTTCCTGAAAAGGGAAGACCTCCTGCACACGGGTGCGCACAAGATCAACAACACTCTCGGTCAGATCATGCTTGCAAAATTCATGGGCAAGAAGCGGATCATCGCAGAGACCGGGGCAGGGCAGCACGGGGTCGCGACGGCAACCGTCTGCGCCCTTCTCGGCCTGGAATGCATTGTCTACATGGGAGCGACCGACGTGGTCAGACAGGCTGTCAACGTGGAAAGGATGAAGCTTCTCGGCGCCTCCGTGGTGCCGGTCGACAAGGGAAGCGCCACTCTGAAAAGCGCCATCAATGAGGCCCTGAGGGACTGGGTGGCGAACATCAAGGATACACACTACCTCATCGGCAGTGTCGTGGGCCCCCACCCCTTCCCTGCGATTGTCAGGTATTTCCAGTCGGTCATCGGCCGGGAGGCGCGGTCCCAGATCATCAGGAAGGCGAAACGGCTGCCTGACCACGTTATCGCCTGCGTGGGCGGGGGAAGCAATGCAATGGGCATGTTCAGCGGCTTTGTGAATGATGCCGATGTCGATCTCATCGGCATAGAAGCCGGCGGCACATCCCTCGAGATGGGCCGTCATGCCGCCACCCTGACGAAAGGAAGGCCGGGCATACTTCATGGCGCTATCAGTTACCTCCTCCAGGACGGGTCCGGGCAGGTAGCAAATGTGCATTCGGTATCGGCAGGCCTCGATTACCCGGGTGTCGGTCCCGAGCACAGCTTTCTCAAGGACCGGCAGAGGGTGCGTTATGATGTCTGTTTCGACGGCGAGGCGGTCGACGCGTTTTCCCTGTTGAGCAGGCTGGAGGGTATTCTGCCCGCACTCGAAAGTTCCCACGCGCTTGGTTATCTCATAACCCGCAAAGACCTCTTTGCCGGGAAAACGGTCGTGCTGTGCCTCTCGGGAAGAGGGGACAAAGATATGGATATCGTAACGAAGGGAGGGCGCTTCCATGGGTAAGATCGGGATATATCTGCTTGCCAACTATCCCTCACGGGAGTCATTCATTGAAGCGGTAAAGATCTGCGGTGAAGAGAACATAGACTTTCTGGAGATAGGGTTTCCCTTTTCGGACCCGATCGCTGACGGGGATGCGCTCGAAAAGGCATGCTGTGACACGCTCGCACGGTACACCGCCGATGATGCCATGCACGGCCTCCACAAAGCCCGGCGGATATTCCCGGGGAAGATATACGTCATGACCTACACGAACATCGTGTACAGTCCCGGGATCGATGCCTTCGCGGGGAAACTCGGAGCCGTCTCAGGGATAATTCTCGCGGACCTGCCCTTCAGAGAAATGGGGCCCTTTGAAAAGGCCTTCAAAAGGCACGGCATACCTGTCATCAGGTTCCTGACGCCGGAGAGCCGGGACGCGGACATCGATGCCGCCGCGCAAGGCGCCTGTGAGTTTGTCTATTTTGTATCAAAACGGGGTACGACAGGCGGGGAATTCGGCCTCGACCGGGAGACGCAGGCAAAAATAAGCCGTGCGCGGGGAAAGGGCGGCGTTGTCTTTCTGGGATTCGGCATAAAGGACAGGAAAGATGTTGAGACCGCCTTTCGGTATGCCGACGGCGCCGTTATCGGGACGGGGGCTATGAACGCGTTGAGCAGGGGAATGAACGGCTTCCGTGATTATATACGCCGCATAAAAGGGGTGTGATCCGCGGAAGGAGTGCACCGGCATTCGTCAGGGAAGGCATTGTTGTGAAACTTCTTGAGAATACCCCTGTGCCTCACCGGCTTATTGCGGGCAGGCGCGGTTTCAGCCTGCCCGATGCCCGTTGTGCGGGGCTTATCCGGCGAGACGAGGTTGAGCAGTGCGAGGGCGGTCGCCATGGTGAGAAAGAGAAAGCCTATTCTCGGACCGACCGGTCTTATGCTCATCTTCGCCCTTTCTGGCGGGCCTGCCCTCCTCCGTGTTGCACCCGCCCCGCCGGGTAAGGGCCGGCGATCGCATGGCGTCCCCGGGGCGTGTGGTCCCAGCGCCGGTCTTTTTCCCATTCCTTCCAGTGTTTTTTCATCTGCCCGTGCGTCATTTTGTAATGCCCCGGAGGTACCTTGCGATAATCGGCTGGAAGCCGCAGGATTGGGGTAGGCGTGTGATCATTATCGATGTACCTCCAGGGCCCTCTATACGAGTGCGCCCTGAACCAGCGGCCTTCATGGGGACGCCACCAGGCGCCCTGGTAGAAGAAAAGGCCGGCCGGAATGTCGGGTGCGTAATATACATATGCAGGGCCGGGTATGACCGCCATAGCGGGCGGGCCGGGCATGACCACGGGAGGCGGGGGCGTGAAAACCCCGATATTGACGTTCACCTCCGCGGCCGCCGGTCCCGTCCAGAATAGGCCGGCGCAAAGGAACAAAGCAATGGCAAATATGCCCGTTCCTGTCTGGCAGGGATTACTTTTTCTTCTGACAGTCATCGTAGATCAACCCACCGACCGCACCGACACCGGCCCCTATGGCAGTCCCCCATAAAATGCTCCCCCCCGTCAGGGCCGTCAGGGCTGCACCGCCCCCGGCACCGATGGCTCCTCCGCTTAAGGCCCTTTGCTGTGTCGTACTCATGTGCGAGCATCCTGCACCTGTAACCATTGCTATCAATACTGCCAGTGCTGCGATCATCCTGAGCTTCTTCATGGCATAACTCCTTCCAGCATAGTTATGATCATACATACAATCTGCGTGCCAAACAGGTAACCATAGATAATGATTGGAGATATTGAACAACGGGCGACTGCAGGTGTATGGTTTGACATACACCTGCCATGCCTGCAGAGACTGCGACATGGTATTCAACCTACTGAAAAGATTATAGAATATTAGGTGTATGAAACAGCATACACTACTTTTTGAAAGTTTCCGGTTTAATGTCGTACTTTTTGAGGAGCGCGTAGAGATCAGCCCGGTATCTCCCGGCAAGGGAAGCGGCTTTGGTCACGTTGCCCCGTGACATCTCAAGGACCCAGGTCAAATATTCGCGTTCGAACTCCTCTTTCGCTTCCCTGTATGGTTTGGGCGAGGGAGCGGCCTTTTCCTTTGAGGGGAGGATACATTCATCGGATATGAGGTCCATGCGGCTCGTTACCACGGCATACTCTACGGCATTCTGCAGTTCCCGGACATTGCCCGGCCAGTCGTAAAGCATCAGTTTCTGGAGCGCGAGCGGCATGAACCCCTTTATGTCCTTGTTCATCTTTTCGGATGCCTGCTTGAGGAAATGTTCCGCCAGAGGGATGATGTCTTCCTTCCTTTCGCGCAGCGGCGGGACATAGACGGGAATAACGTGGATCCTGTAATAGAGGTCTTCGCGAAAAGACCCGTTCTTCACCTCTTCCTCCAGGTCTTTGTTCGTGGCGACAATAAGCCGTATATCGACCTCGCAGGGCCTCTCGCTCCCGAGGGGGTAGAACTGCCTGTCCTGCAAGACTCTCAGGAGCTTTGCCTGAAGGGAAAGGGGCATGTCGCCGATCTCGTCGAGGAAGAGAGTGCCGCCGTCCGTCTGGGCAAAAAGGCCCCGGGAATTTCGTACGGCTCCGGTAAAGGCGCCCTTCTCATAGCCGAAAAGCTCGCTTTCGAGCAGGGTCTCGGGTATTGCCGCGCAGTTGATCGCGGTAAATACCCGCTCCTTCCGGGGACTGGCAAAGTGAAGCGCCTTGGCGACAAGCTCCTTTCCGGTTCCGCTCTCGCCATGGATGTAGACGGTCGAATCGGTTGCCGCCACCCGTGCGACGAGGCTGAGGACAGCCTTCATCCTCGGGCTCGCCGCAATGATGTTGGAGAAATTGTACCGTTCCTCCAGTATCCCTTCGAGCCGTTTGACCTCGGAATGGAGCCTGCGGTTCTCAAGCGCACGCTCTATCTGCATGAGCAGTGCATCCGGATCGAAAGGCTTCTCGAGGTAGTTATACGCCCCCATGCGGATCGCATCGACGGCGCTCCTGACGCTGCTGTGCGCGGTCAGGATGATGACGGGCATCCCGGGGTTGATCTGGTGGATGTCGCCCATCAGGGTTATTCCGTCGGTACGGGGGAGTTTGAGATCAATGACGGACAGATCAAAGACCGTGTTCCTGACGAGCTCAAGCGCCGCCTCACCATCTGCGGCCGTGGTCACCTCATAATCAGACGACCTGAGAGTCATGCCGAGCAGTTCGAGGAGGTTCCGGTCGTCGTCGACAACGAGTATTGTACCGCGGGGCATGAACCACTATAATCAAGTCGACCCCGTTTTTCAATTGAAAATATGTGCAAAGAAGGGGAAACTATCGCCAGCCCGAAAACGGTATCACGTTCAGATGAGGGAAAGAGGATGACAGGCAGATCTGGGTCATGCAGCATCGATGCGGTATTGTTCGATTTCGGCGGCGTACTTGCGGACGAGGGCTACAAAAAAGGCCTCCATGCGATCGCGCGCAGGCACGGGATGAACGAAAATGATTTTTTTTCGCTCGCCAGGGAGCTCATCTACGCGACCGGGTACATAACCGGCCGCTCGACCGAGGCCGTATACTGGCAGGCGATACGGGACAGGACGGGGATAGCGGACAGCGATGCCGATCTCAGGCAGGAGATATTGTCCCGTTTTGTCCTGCGCCCTTTCATGTTCGACATCGCGGCACGGCTGAGGGCTGCAGGGATAAAGGCCGCGATCTTGAGCGACCAGACGAACTGGCTCGATGAGCTCGATGTCCGGCTCGATATTTTCGGGTCGTTCGATGCCGTTTACAACAGCTATCACCTCGGGAAAAGCAAGGCCGATGTCTCCCATTTCGCGGATGTCGTTTCCCGTATGAAGGATACGCCAGGCCGCATCCTGTTTGTCGACGATGACGAGGCGCACTGCCAGAGGGCGCGCAGCGCAGGTCTCAAGGCGATACGGTATGCCGGCCGTGACGCATTCGAGAAGGAATTCGCTCTCTATTGCCGGCCATAGAAAGGTGCAATTCCAAAACCCATCAACCTGGCCTTAGGGATGCTGTGCTGCAATTATAATTGAACCGTCATTCCGGTGCTTGACGCCGGAATCCAAGGTTTGCTTTTCCAGTCTCCTGGTTGTTCACAACATTGTACGAACTACTCTACTTTGATGCCTGCTCGAGTGCCACGGCCACTGCGACGGTAGCGCCGACCATCGGGTTGTTCCCCATGCCGAGGAACCCCATCATCTCGACGTGCGCGGGGACCGACGACGAACCGGCGAACTGGGCGTCCGAATGCATGCGGCCCATCGTGTCTGTCATGCCGTAGGATGCCGGGCCGGCAGCCATGTTGTCGGGGTGCAGCGTCCTGCCGGTGCCTCCTCCCGATGCGACAGAAAAATATTTCTTGCCCAGTTCGACGCACTCTTTTTTGTACGTGCCCGCGACGGGATGCTGGAAGCGCGTCGGGTTTGTCGAATTACCGGTGATCGACACATCGACCTTCTCATGGTGCATGATCGCTACGCCCTCGCGGACATCATCGGCGCCGTAGCACCTGACGGCACCCCGATCGCCTTTTGAATACGGACGTTCCTCGACGATCCCCAGTTTTCCGGTGAGATAATCGAATTTGGTCTTGACGTACGTAAAACCATTGATCCGCGAGATGATCAATGCGGCGTCCTTGCCGAGCCCGTTCAATATGACCTTGAGCGGCTCCTTCCTGACCTTGTTCGCCGATTTCGCGATCCCGATGGCGCCTTCAGCGGCGGCAAAAGACTCGTGGCCTGCAACAAAGGCAAAGCACTTCGTGTCTTCCCGCAGGAGCATGGCGGCGAGGTTCCCGTGGCCGAGCCCGACCTTCCTGTCATCTGCGACAGAACCGGGCAGGCAAAACGCCTGCAGCCCCTCGCCGATGGCCTCGGCTGCGTCAGCCGCCTTCGTGCACCCCTTCCTGATGGCGATGGCCGAGCCGACGATGTAGGCCCAGCCGGCGTTTTCAAAGCATATGGGCTGTGTTTCTTTCGCTATCTTGTACGGGTCTATTCCTTTCGCATCGCATATCTGTTTGGCTTCTTCGATGGACGCGATGCCGTATTTCTTCAGCGTCTCGTTTATCTGCCCGATCCTTCTATCGTAATTTTCAAACAGTGCCATGTTCCGCCTCCTTATTCATGTCTCGGATCGATAAGCCTGGCCGCGTCGTCGAAGCGCCCGTATTTGCCGGAAGCCTTCTTCAGGGCCTCGTTCGCATCCATGCCCTGTGCGATCATCTCCATCATCCTGCCGAGGCTCACGAATTCGTAGCCGATGATCTCGTTGTTCTCGTCGAGGGCCACCTTCCTGATATATCCTTCGGCCATCTCGAGGTAGCGGGGGCCTTTGGCCCGTGTGCCGTACATCGTGGCCACCTGGCTGCGCAGTCCCTTGCCGAGGTCTTCGAGGCCCGCCCCGATCGCCAGCCCGCCTTCCGAGAACGCCGACTGGCTTCTGCCGTAGACTATCTGGAGGAAGAGTTCCCTCATTGCCGTGTTGATGGCGTCGCAGACGAGGTCCGTGTTCAGCGCCTCGAGTATCGTCTTACCCGGCAATATCTCTGCCGACATGGCCGCTGAATGTGTCATTCCCGAACATCCGATCGCTTCGACCAGCGCCTCCTCGATGATCCCGTCCTTGACATTGAGGGTCAGTTTGCAGGTCCCCTGCTGCGGGGCGCACCAGCCTATTCCGTGGGTGAAGGCATTGATATCTTTTATCTCTTTTACCTGTGTCCATTTGCCTTCCTGGGGTATGGGCGCCGGACCATGGTCTGCCCCTTTCGTGACAGGGCACATGTTTTGAACTTCATGCGAGTAGATCATATGTCATCCTCCTGTGATAATTTTCGAGTCATGCTGAATTCGGTTATTTTTCGTGTTGTCACACAATCACTCTTTGGACGGGGTAATCTATCTTTATTCCTGTACCGGACCGGCAGGGTACACTGCTATTTTACGTTTAGCGACCGGGCCATTAGATATTTATACGACATTGGAAACGTAAAAGCCAATTTAACGTCCGAGAAACCGTTCCGCTATCTTTCTGAGGAATGGTTTGGTTATCTCAACCTTGAGATACAGGTCGCCGGGCCCTAATCCGCGCAGGCGAATGACCTTTCCCCGGGTCACGCCGGGCGGGACGGTGATGATGATGTCCCGGGAATATTTCTTGTCGGTGTACCCTATCTTGCCGCCTTTCTTCGCCTGTTCCGGCGTCAGCTTCAGCATGTCGTACCGGTCGCCTTCCTGCGGGCCGCCGGTCCCGATGATCTTCCTGAAGGCGTATCCCGCAACCTTTCCCAGGATTCCCGATATTATCCCGCCGGAAGCGGAACTGACGGATGGTGTACCGGCCCGCATCCGCCCGGTGAAGACAAAACCCCGCCCAAAGACATTGCCCTGCCTGAACTGGAAGGTCCGGTACCCCGGCCCGTACACCTCCCGGAACACATCCTCGAAATTCCTGAAGCCGAACGAGCGCGAAAACTCTTCGAAGACCTGGTTGATGTCGGAATCCCTGAATATGTCCTGTTCAGAATACCCCTGGCGGAACCTGTTGTATGCGGAATCGCCGTAGGAGTCCTTCAAACTGTCGTACCGTTCTTTTTTTACCGGGTCGGACAGGACGGCATAGGCCTCGTTAATGCCCTTCATGCGCTCGACGGCAGCGGGATCACCCGGATTTTTGTCGGGATGGTACTGAAAGGCCAGCCGGCGGTATGCTTCCTTTATTTCTTTCGCTGTAGCGCTCTTGTCTATTCCAAGAGCCTCGTAGTAATCTTTTTGTTCCACGGTCCCCGCCCTGAATTAAGGTCTCGAACAGCATACTTCAGATCGTGTGTTACGGGCAACAATTAGTCCGCACGGCGTGAAAGTAAACATGAGGAGATGTCCCCTAACGTTGCGATAAAAAAATTCCGGTCCCGCCATTACGAACGATCCTCGCGGCTTTTCCCAATTCCCGGGTACGGTCAACTAATACTAGTTCCGCACATATATATTACACTTATCTTCCCTATATTGTCACATATTGTCTGAGCTGATACAACAGTGTGTAATACATGGTTACATCGGGCGGTGTACAGGTGAGAGTTGCAAGGATGCAGAGAGCAAGCAAAGTAAGGAGATCCAGCCATGTCAGGTAAGACCTTATCGTGTTGGGCATGCGTCACGAGCGATCTGTTGTACGAATCCGAAGGAACCGGAAGCTGTCGAAGGCTCTCCATCGCCGGCCCCTGCATCCCCGATGTTCCCGGACCGGCCGCAGAGGCGCAATGCGAGAATTTGTTCTGCCGCATCCACCCGTGCACCTTCCTGGAGCTGAGATTCACGGATACATACGAAACCTGCCGGGCATGCCCGGAATGCGAAAAAGATGCGTATTTCAAGAAAATGCGCTGTGAATTTGAAAAAACGGGGGGCACCGCGGCGGACGATATCAGAAGCAGCAAGCGGTTCCCGGAACAGGGGACGGGAGCAACATGTTTCCTGTCTGCGGGGGGCAAGTAAATGTTCTGGTTCCGTTCAGCGGGCGCAGTACGTTCATCGGCCCGCATTGGCGCTGTATCGGACCGTGCGGGTTTCATCGCCGGCCGTGTTCTTCAGATGCCCGGTGCCCTTCTCTATACCGCTCGCGGCCCATAGACCCGGACCGAAAGGGAAAATTTCGGTCACCCATAACACTCCTCCTTCTTTGGAAAAGCCGCTCGAAAGGGTGGCTTTTCCTTTATTCTTTGTAATCTTCATGGCCACCACGGCGGATCGATTGACACATCATTGTCCATTTGCTATTCATACAGGAGCTGCCAGTGCCTCAGTTTGCAGTCATCCTCTGAGCAGTGAAGCATGGCGAAAAACATTACAACAAGGAGGGCTCGTTGAGATCTGTGATCGTCTCTGTCATCATGGCGCTTCTTTTCTGTTCGAGCGGATTCGGCGCCGGGGAATGGATCTTGGACGGCAAGGCGAAGTGCAAGGTGTGGAATATCGATCCCCGGCCGAACGAGACCGTCTCATGGTCGGGCGCGTGCGTCGACGGGTACGCTTCGGGAACGGGAACGAACACATGGTATCAGGACGGGAAAGAGGTGGAGCGGTATGAGGGAGTAATGTTCAAGGGGAGGCCCCACGGCAAGGGCAGTGTCACGTGGGCGAACGGGGCCAGGTACGAAGGCGATTTCGTGTACGGCAAACCTCACGGCAGAGGTACGTACGCCTGGGCGAACGGTGGGAGGTATGACGGCGGCTTCACGGACGGCGAGCGCGCGGGCAAGGGGACCTTCAGGTTCGCCAACGGCGACGTCTACGAAGGCGACTTCGTCA
>CALMFJ010000081.1 GCA_937862865.1 uncultured Pseudomonadota bacterium
CCTCCAATTCCTCGAAGCCTTGCGTGCATCCGAGATATGCTACCTCGACGGCTGCATGAAGACAAAAGCCGCTGTAGAAGGCAGCAGTGCATTTATGGAAAAACGGAAAGCGGTCTGGAAAGACGAGTAATCCATTAATGGGGCTCACGTCGCCCCTTCCCCGGGCAAAGCCCGCGGAACCAACCCCTCTCGCCCGGCGTACGGGCTAGAAGGAGAATGAACGCGAAATGAAATATGCTCCAAAAGAAGAAATAGACGCACGCATTGAAAAGCTGAAAGTGTTAATGGAGAAGGCCTCGCTCGATGGGGCCTTTTTTCATTACAAAGTCGATTACTATTATCTTTCCGGGACGATGCAGGATTGCCTGCTCTTCGTCCCGCTCGACGCGGAGCCCATCCTTTTCGTCAAGCGCGAAATATCGCGGGCGCGCAGGGAATCACCGCTCACAAACCTCATCTCGTACAGGTCGATCAAGGACATCCCTCAGCATGTAAAACCGATGAAGCGGATCGGCATGCAGCTCGATGTCATCCCCTACAACGATGTGGTCAAATTCTGGAATCTATTCGGCAATGCCGAATTCACCGATTGCTCGCCGCTCACGAAGGAAGTCCGCAAGAAGAAGTCGCCCTTCGAGATCGCGATGATGGAGAAGGCCGCACAGATCGGCCGGAAGGTCTACGCGAAGGTCCCTGAATTTCTCCATGAAGGAACGACGGAGATCGAGGTCGGCGGCAAGATGGAGGCATACGCCAAGTCGCTCGGGCACGAGGGACTGCTCAGGGTGCGCTCCCTTAACTACGAGGCATACACGTGGCACGTCCTGAGCGGTCGCACCGGCAGCATCGTCAGCCAGTCCGATTCCCCGATGGGGGGACTCGGCCTGTCGCCTGCCTTCCCCGTCGGTGCCAGCTTCAAGAAGATCAAAAAGAATGAGCCGGTCCTCATCGACTTCGGGATCTGCTACCACGGCTACCAGGTCGACCAGACACGCATGTACGCGATAGGGTCCATGCCCGACCTGTTCGTAAAAGGCTACCGGGCGTGCAAAGACATCCATGACCGGGTCCTCGAAAAGGTTGTCGAGGGATACACCAGCAGGGAGCTTTTTGAATATTCGAAGGAGTTGGCGGAGAAAGCGGGTTATGCCGACTGGTACCTCGGCTTCAAGCCGCACAAAGTGAGATTCCTCGGCCACGGCATAGGCATCGAGCTCGCCGAGTTCCCGTACATCGCCGCCACGCACACCTACCCGATCGAGGACGGTGCCGTCTTTGCGATCGAGCCGAAAATGGTCTGGCCCCGGAAGGGCTGCTGCGGCTACGAGAACACCATCCACTTCACGAACGGGAAATGCCGCATAATAACCGATACTGATGACAACATCATTATCGTATGAAATACATCTTCTCCACAGGCTGCCTCTATCACCTGCCCATCGAAGAGATATTTCTGCTCGCTTCCGAGGCGCACTTCGACGGCTGTGAGGTCGTCATTGACCAGCGGTTCATGAGCGACGGATATCTCGACAGGGTCGTCGCCTGCCGCGATATCCTTCCCGTCCACACCATTCACGCGCCGTTCCTCAAGATGAAGAAATGGGGAACCAAGGTCGAGGAACTGAAAAGGACCATCGATATCGCGCGCATCCTCGGGGCAAGCGTCGTGAATTTCCATCCGCCGGCCTGGCTCACCATGGAGATAGGGTTCGCGAAATGGCTCAACAGTGTCGACGACTTCCAGAAGGAGCTGGACATGGGCGACATGGCGCTCACCATCGAGAACATGCCGCGCGCCGGAAAACGGCTTATGCTGGAGTCTTATCTCCTGAACGATATCAATGATCTCGTCGGCTTCGGCGTCGCGCACAATCTCTATTTCACGTTTGATACGACCCACCTCGCCACCTTCGGGAACGATATCATCGCGCCATTCATCAAGGTCATGGGTACAGGGCGCCTGCGGAACATCCACTTAAGTGACCACGGCGACCACCAGAGCCACCTTTTTCTCGGCCGCGGCGATCTGCCCATAGCGAGGTTCCTGAACACCGTCCGGAGGCTCGGGTACGATGGGATGATCACATATGAGGTCGGGCCCCGGGAGCTTCCCCGGAACCGCGAATGGCTCGTCAGGCTCATGGAGTACCAGGCAAGGCTGATACGGCTCCATACGGGGGCATCCTATGACTAAGTCGGCGAAGAGAACGGTCTTTGCCTGCACAACCTGCGGATATGAGACCTTGAAATGGCTGGGCAAATGCCCGATGTGCCAGGGCTGGGACACGTTCAAGGAAATGGCGCCCGCTTCTTCCGGCCATGACGGCAGGGAGCCGAAACGCCCGGTCATCCTGTCCGACGAGGAGCTTGCCGACGAGGAACGCATCGCCACGGGCATCGAAGAAATGGACCGCGTCCTCGGAGGCGGCATGACGATAGGCTCCGCCATACTGCTTGGCGGCGATCCGGGGATCGGTAAAACGACCTTATGCTTCGAGATCGCGTCAAGACTGACCGGACACGGGCTCAAGGCCCTCTATGTTTCGGGTGAGGAATCCCTCAGGCAGCTGGCATCCCGGAAGAAAAGGCTCGGGCTCGGCGCCGGTTTTGCCTTCCTGACAACGAACCACCTCGACGACGTTCTGTCGGCAATGGCGGCGGAGCGCTACGGCCTGATCATCCTCGATTCCGTGCAGTCCATTTACAACCCGAAACTGCCGATGCTG
The DNA here is from genome assembly GCA_937862865.1 of uncultured Pseudomonadota bacterium. Classification (GTDB taxonomy): domain Bacteria; phylum Desulfobacterota; class Syntrophorhabdia; order Syntrophorhabdales; family Syntrophorhabdaceae; genus Delta-02. The sequence goes on from CALMFJ010000081.1 coordinate 2,727, forward strand.
CCGGGGAGCATGGGCCAGGTCAAGGAGGTGGCGACGCGCCTCACCATGGAGGCCAAGGCCGTCGACACGAGCCTCATCATTATAGGTCACGTCACGAAGGAAGGCGTCATAGCGGGCCCCAGGGTACTCGAGCATATGGTTGACACCGTCCTGTACTTCGAGGGGGACAAGATGCTCCCCTACCGCCTCCTGCGGACGATCAAGAACAGGTACGGGGCCGTGGAAGAGGTCGGGATCTTCCAGATGTCGGGCAACGGCCTTATAAGTGTCGAGAACCCTTCGCAATTTTTCATGTCCCAGCGCGGCGATATCGGCGAGGGAAGCAGCCTCTTCCCCTACATTACGGGATCGCGCCCTATCATACTCGAGGTCCAGGCGATCACCCAGAAGACAAATTTCTCGATGCCGAGGCGCCTTTCTCTCGGCTACGACGTCAATCGTCTCTTCATCCTCATCTCGGTCATCGAAAAAGCCATTGGGAAGCCGTTTTTCGACAGGGACATCTACGTGAACATAACCGGCGGGATGAAGGTGAACGAGCCCGGCATCGACCTGCCCGTTGCGGCAGCCATCCTCTCCAGCTTCAAAGAAACCGCCCTCGGCCGCGACACAGCCTTCTTCGGCGAGATCGGCCTCACCGGCGAGGTCCGCAAAATAGTCAACATGGACATGCGCACAAAGGAATGCCAGCGTATAGGCATAAAACGCATCCTCTGCCCCGCCGACGGCACGCACAACGCCGGTGGGATCGAAATTGTAAACGTACGAAATATCAGGGAGTTATATAAGAAGATAGGCGATGGGCGATAGGCAACGGGAAAGGGCTCTTTCTCCTATCGCCCCTTGCCCATCGCCCATAGCCTGTCTTTTTAGGGCATCTTGAACTCTTTCCCCTTCGGCCGTATCGTCATCACCGGGCAGGGGGATTTGCGGACTACCTTTTCGGCTACGTTGCCGATCAGGATGTGCTCTATGGCGCTGTGGCCGTGGGTGCCCATAACGATGAGGTCTATGGATTCCGTTTTCGCGTAATCGATGATCTCCACAAAGGGGACCCCCGTCCTTATGGCCCTTTTCGTGGGGACGTTATCGTGCTTGAGTAGTTTCGTAAAGTTCTTTTCTACCTCGTCCTGGATGTTCTTTTCGATCGCGACCAGGTTCTCCGGCGTGAGAAACGATTCATACGGGGTGAAGTATGTCATATTCGGGACAACATGCATGACGTGAAGTTCCGCACCGTACTTCTCTGCAAGGTCCAGGGCGTAATTGACCACGTCTTGTGTGAATTGTGAAAAATCAACGGGACACAGTATTTTCTTGAACATTTTTTACCCCTCCTTTAACCACTTTATAACTCCTTTTCCGGTTTAGTCAATGCAATTATGATCGATAATCACTAAGTGGATAAATTCACAAACTGGTTAAAATCCGCCTTGACAAAAATACGGCCCAGTAGCTATAATTATTCTAGCGTTGAGCGACTGACACCAGTAAATGCCCTAAAAACAACTACTTAGGGCATTTTTTACTGCCCGGAGACTGAATGACGATCAAAAACCACAGCGAGATACAGCACCTCGTAGACATCGGCACCGAGAAGGGCTACCTGACCCCGGATGAGATCAACGACTACCTGCCCCAGAACATCTTTTCACCCGAAGACATCGAGGATATCTTCGATTTCCTGACCGAATCCAACATAGATATCGTCGATACGATCAAGGAAAAGATAGAGGCCGCCCCGGAAGAGGAATCTCAGGAATGGGGTGAGATGGAGCGTTTCCCGTCGGAGCGGACCGACAATATCATCTGGGCGTACCTCAAAGACATCGGCCGCGTGTCCCTTCTCAATTCGGAAGAAGAATACATGATCGCGAAGAGGATCGAGGACGGCGAGCGGATGATCCGGAACCTGCTTTTCGACCTCCCCCACGCGATCCAGGAACTGATGGAGATAGCAGGCCTCCTGAAGAAAGAGGCGATCAACATCGTTGATGTCGTCAAAAATATCGACGAACTGAACTACACGAAAAAAGATGAGGACAAATATAGAAAAAAGACGGTTTCGCTTATCAACAGCATCCGGAACCAGCATGAGAAGAAAGAAGAACTGAGAAAGAGTTCGGGCAAGGCGAAGGTTCCCGAAGCGACCAAAAAGCTCAACGAGAAGAAGCTCAAGGCCCTTGAAAAGAAGGTTGAAGAGAACCTCATCAACCTCAATCTGAACAAGAAGGTGCTTGAGGAGATCATCCGCAAGGTCCAGAGGCAGCTCAAATTCATGGACGACAAGGAAGCGCGGAAGGTCAGAAAGAGGCTTTTGGAGATCGGGGAGATCGAGAACGGTCTGAAGACAGTAAAAAACCGCCTTATCCAGGCAAACTTACGACTTGTTATCAATATAGCCAAAAAATACCTTAACCGGGGTCTTTCCTTCCTTGACCTGATCCAGGAAGGGAACATGGGCCTTATGAAGGCGGCCGAGAAATACGACTACCAGAAGGGCTACAAGTTCTCGACGTACTCCACCTGGTGGATCCGGCAGGCGATCACGAGGGCGATAGCCGATTATGCCCGTACCATACGGGTCCCCGTTCACGTCCTCGAGACGATGAATAAGATCACAAAGGTGACGATCTCCCTCTTCCAGGAACTCGGGCGGGAACCGAACCTCGACGAGATATCCCTCAAGGCCGGCCTTCCCCTGGAAAAGGTCCGGAAGATAATGAAGGTCTCCAACGAGCCGATATCCATCGAGACCCCTATCGGCGACGACGAATCGAAGCTCGGCGATTTCATAGCAGACCCGAAATCCCCCTCGCCCTTCAACGAACTCGTCAGCATATCCCTGAAGGAAGAGATCGACAAGGTCCTTTCCACCCTCACCCCGCGTGAGGAGAAGGTCATCCGCATGAGGCTCGGCATCGGCGAGAAGACGGATTACACCCTCGAAGAGGTCGGTGAGGTCTTCGGCCTCACCCGCGAA
>CALMFJ010000082.1 GCA_937862865.1 uncultured Pseudomonadota bacterium
TTAGGGGAATATGCCATGGAAGCCGGGGTGCCGGCGGGTGTCGTCAATGTCGTCACCGGCCCGGGTGAAACGGTAGGTGAAGCACTTGTTCAACATCCCGGGGTCGCCAAAATAGGCTTCACCGGGGATACCGCCACGGGCAAGAGGATCATGAGCCTGGCGAGCGCGACGGCAAAGCAGGTGGGCCTTGAACTCGGCGGCAAGAATGCCTTTATCGTCATGGCCGACGCGGACATAGAGTCCGCCGCGGAAGGGGCGGTCTGGAGCGCGTTTTTCAATTCGGGACAGGTATGTGCCGCAGCCAGCCGTTTCTACGTTCACAGGTCGTTGTACGACCAGTTTATCGAAAAGATGGTGGCTGCCGCCAGGAACCTGAGAGTGGGCGATCCGACAAAGATGGAAACGGTCATAGGCCCGGTGGCATACAAGGGGCACAGGGACAAGATCGAAGAATACATCGCGGAAGCGAAAAATACGGGGGCAAAATTGCTGCTCGGCGGTGAGCGGCCGTACGATGATGAAACGAGAAAAGGGTTTTTCGTGGCGCCCACCATCTTCGGGGACTGCAACAACGGAATGCGGCTGATGCAGGACGAAGTTTTTGGTCCCGTTGTGGGTATTATGCCCTTCGATACGGCCGAGGAAGCCGTCCGTCTGGCAAACGACACGAAGTACGGATTATCGGCATCGATCTGGACGAATAATCTCAGACATGGCATGGTTATGGCGGGGCAGATCAAGGCGGGGACCGTATGGCTCAACGAACACCTCATCGTCTTTTGCGAAACTCCCTGGGGCGGGTGCAAACAATCGGGCTGGGGAAAGGACCTTTCCACCATGGTCCTCGAGGAATATACCATGACGAAGCACATCTACATCGACCTGACCGGTGCCCCCGTTAAACCCTGGTACGCGCTTCTGAAGTAGTGAATTTGGTGTAAACGGGGCGGTCCATGCCGCCGGACCGCCCCTTCACACACGGCCTGCCATAAACATCTCCCTTCAGTTCCAACACCCATAGCGTATCCGGCACAGGGGGATCAAGGCGAAAGCCATTTCTGTCTTGCCGTTGAAGCGGCATTGGACGATAATAATCGACAGGGCGCTTTATGCAATGGGAGATATTTATAACCCTTAGCCACAGTGTGGCCGTGATAATCGTCATTGCCTACCTGGTGACGCGAAGCAGGTTCTATTCCGAGGTAATGAGCGGCGAGATCTCCCGCCTTAACCGCTTCTTTCTTATCCTTCTTTTTGGTGCATTTTCCATCTACGGGACACTGAGCGGATTCAAGGTCATGGGCGCAATTGCCAACATACGGGACCTTGGCCCGGCCATAGCGGGCCTCATCGCAGGGCCCCTGGTAGGAACGGGTGCCGGGCTTATAGGGGGCATACACCGCTATTTTCAGGGCGGGCTTACCTGTGTACCCTGCTCTATATCGACCGTGATCGCCGGTCTTGCGGGAGGTCTCGTGTACAGACTGTGGAAAGGCAGGTCCACCACCATACGGGACCGCGTGGTCTTCATGGTCGGGGTTGAGCTTTTTCATATGGGGCTCACCTTACTTATGAGCCGTCCTTTTGACGAGGCCCTCGCTGTGGTGAAAAAAATTGTTATCCCTATGGTCGTTGCGAATGCCGCGGGCATGGGAATATATGCCTTCATTGTCAGCAACCTGATCAAAGAACGCTCGGTGGAGGCTGAAAGGCAGATGATAGAAGGCGAACTCAAGGCGGCACGCGAGATCCAGATGGGCATTGTACCGAGGATATTCCCTCCGTTCCCGGAGCGGAAAGAGTTCGAGATCAACGCGGTGCTGGAACCGGCTAAAGAGGTAGGCGGAGATTTCTACGATTTTTTCTTCATTGATGATAACCGGCTTTTCTTTGCCATCGGCGATGTTTCAGGGAAAGGCGTTCCGGCGTCACTCTTTATGGCCGTCACCATAACAATGCTCAGGACCACCGCGATGCAGGGCATCGATACAGGCAGAATACTGGAGAACGTAAATGGCGCGTTGTCTCGCGAGAACGCGATGAATATGTTTGTCACGGTCTTCTGCGGCATCCTGGACATCCGGACCGGCAGGGTAGAATACAGCAACGCGGGACACAACCCTCCCCTCATCGTACGCAAGGATGGCCGCATTGAAGAGCTCTGCGGAAATACCGGCCTTGTGCTTGCCGCCATGGAGCAAACGTCGTATTCAACTACCGTGGTTTCCCTGGGTGCGGGCGACGTGATCTTTCATTACACGGACGGCGTCACGGAAGCTATGGACAAAGAAGGTAACTTCTTTACCCGTGAAAGGCTTGTCGACGCA
>CALMFJ010000083.1 GCA_937862865.1 uncultured Pseudomonadota bacterium
TCGGCCGCCTTTTTCTACAGCGCCTTCGTAACGTTCTTCCCCCATGTCATAAGGTCGGCCGGCGTGTCAACCATGACATACTTCGATTCGAGCGCCGCCATTATCTCGCTTATCCTTCTTGGCAGGTACTTTGAATCAAAGGCCAAGACGAGGACGTACACGGCCATCAAACTGCTCTACGAACTCGCGCCAAAGGAGTGCATCGTCCTGAAAGACGGGGTTGAGAAGCACGTGCCGACGGATTCTCTCGAGGTCGGGGACCTGGTTCTTATCCGGCCCGGGGAAAAGGTGCCCATCGACGGAACTGTTGTCGAGGGGAGCACATACGTCGACGAATCGATGATCACGGGTGAAAGCATGCCCGTCCACAAAGGGCAGGCTGACGAGGTGATAGGGGGCACCATCAACGGAAAGGGGTCTGTCACTGTCAGGGCGACACGCATCGGGTCCGACACGGTCCTCGCGAAGGTGATACGGCTTGTCGAAGAGGCCCAGTTCACGAAGGCACCCGTCCAGCGCCTCGCCGACAGGGTGGCGGGTGTTTTCGTCCCTGCGGTTATAGGAATAGGCGTTTGTGCTTTCCTGGTATGGTTCTTTTTCGGCCCGGAGCCGAGGATCACAAACGCGGTCCTTTCCTTCGTGAGCGTCCTCATCATCGCGTGCCCCTGCGCGCTCGGCCTTGCCACTCCTACGGCCATAATGGTTGCAACCGGCGCGGGGGCAAGAAGGGGCATCCTCATCAAGAGTGCGGAAGCCCTCGAGCTGACCAACATGACGCGCCACGTCCTTTTTGATAAGACCGGGACCTTGACCGAAGGTAAGATCGTCCTTGTCGACCTCGTCCCCCTCGACGGCCGCACGGAAGCGCAGGTCCTCCGGATAGCCTTTAACCTCGAGCGGCCCTCGGAGCATCCTTTTTCCGAAGCGTTGAGGAAAAAGATACAGGAAACGGACATCCCGTCAACTGCCGTCGATAATTTTGAGGCAGTCGCCGGAAAGGGGATCAAAGGGACGATGGACGGGATCTCTTACCGCATGGGCAACAGAGCACTTTACGAGGACGAAGGCCGTACCCTCGACGAAAAGGTAGCGCACCTCTACGAGGAGAAAGAGAACGCGGCTGCATCGCCTGTTATTCTGTGGGATGATTCGGGCATCATAGCGCTTCTCGCCTTCAGCGATACCGTGCGGGAGGAGTCGGCCGGCGTCGTTGGCGACCTGAAGAACATGGGCATCGTGCCGGTGATGATCACGGGCGACAGCCTGAACGGAGCACGGTCGATAAGCGGGCGGGTCGGTATCGACACGTATTTCTCCCGGGTCCTGCCCGACCGGAAGGCGTCCATCGTCGAGGATTTCAAGAAAAAAGGGGTGACCATCATGGTCGGTGACGGGATTAATGACGCGCCGTCGCTGGCGGTCGCCGATATCGGCGTTGCCATGGGCAAAGGCACCGACATCGCTATCGAATCGGCAGACGTGGTCCTGATGAAAGGTCACCTGTCGCGCCTCATAACCCTCATCAGGCTTTCCAAAAAAACAATCAGGGTCATTCGGCAGAACCTGTTCTGGGCGTTTATCTACAACACCCTCGGGATACCTGTCGCTTTCGGCGCCCTGTATCCCTTCTTCGGGATAAGGCTCGAACCGATATTCGGTGCGGCCGCGATGGTCGTAAGCTCCATCTCCGTGGTCAGCAACTCGCTGAGGCTCAGGCTTTTTAAAGATTGACGCTCCGGCTGTTTGCCGCTTTGCGAGCAAGGCCCTTGCCTCTTGTGCAAATGAGTGAATATGCTACAATCATAAGAAAAATAGAATGAAAAGGGGGGCATCATGAAGATACCGGAATATATAACCAAAGACGAGGTGACGAAATTCTGCAAGGCCCTGAAGATACGGGACTGGTCAAAATTGAAGGCCGCGAAGGTCATGCCCAAAGAGGCGAAGACCATCCTTGCCGCCGTCAACGAGACCAGGATGAACATCGATCCCGAGGAGTTCCGCAAGGGCCTCGAGGTTGAACTGGAGCACGGGATACGCTTCACGGACGCCAACATCACAAACAACCATCCCCTCGTCACGGGCAAGATCGTGATAGCCCATCTCAAGGAATCACTCGACTATTACAAGCTCCTCGAGGTCGCGGAACTCGAAGGCGACCTGCATAAGGCCATCGTGGCCGGGGACCTGAAAAAGGTCAAGAAGGAATACAAGAAACTGGCGCTGGCAAAGATTACTCTCGCGAAAACGGAAGCGGCACAGGTTAAATAAAGATAGTTTCAAGTTTCATGTTTCAAACAAAAGCGTAGAACCCCCATTTCGTCATCCCGGCGCTTGACGCCGGGACCTGAGGTTTTGTTTTTGTTTCAGGGTTTTTAGAAGATTGAAAAGAAAAAACCTGGATTCCGGCCTTCGCCGGAATGACGGACAGGGGAGAGAAGCCGTTAGCCGCCTTATGCTCCTACCTGAGCATTTCCTTCAGCACGTTCAGGGCTTCATTGCTCGTCGGGTCGAGGGAGAGTGCCTTCTGTGCGTTTTCTATGGCCTCGGATATTGCGCCGCTTTTCAGGAGTGCCCGTGCGAGGCCGATGTATGCCCTGGTATTATCGGGGTTTTCCCTGATCGCATCACGAAAAACGCCGACGGCGTCACGGACATCCCCTTTACGCGCCAATCCGGTTGCTACGGCAACGAGCACCTTGGATGCGTCGTCCTTGACCTTCTTGCCCTGCGGGCTCGAGGACATGGCCTCCCGTACCAGGGTCAGCGATGACTCGAAATTACCTTTTCCCAATTCCTCGAATGCCGCGCCCATGAGCGCGTCGAGAAGGATGTCGAATATCTGGGATTTGAAATCGTCGGGTGACAAACGGTAAGCCCTGCGCAGGGGCGGCAACGCCTTGCCGTACTGCTTCATGTTCAGGTACGTCCTGCCGAGATACAACTGGGCCTCATAATAATCAGGCTCCGCTTCTGCCGCCTTCTGGAAGAAAGACAGGGCGCTTTCAAACTTCCCCTGGTCGAAAAGAACGAGCCCGGCATTGAAATCCGCCCTCACTGCCGGGCTTATCGCAACCCCCGCACAGGAAACGAGAAAGATGGCCGCCATGGCAAGTACTGCAAGTCCGGGCAACATACCCTTGACATTCATACTTCCTCCACCAAATACATCCTGGGCCAATTATTGTGATTCCAGCCATAAGGCCGTGTCGTCATCACGGGCTTGACCCTGGATACAAGGTTTTTTTTACACGTACAGACTTTTGATAAGACCTAAAAGAAAAACCTTGGCTTCCCGCTTTCGCGGGAATGACGACAAGGGATGGAAACCCGGGCTGCATAAGCCGTTCGCCGTAAGCCTATTTTTTTTGCCATCCCCCCCCGTCGTTCTGGATCCACCAGCCGGGCTGGGACTTGTCCCGCCAGGAGTTCGCGAATATCCTCTGGATCTTGGGCAATGAATCGGAGCCCAGTTTGTTCGCCCGCATGATCTCGTTGTAAAGGGCGGCCCGGTTGTTGTTCTCCGTGCCCATTACACGGTTGAGGTCCGCCTTTTCCTTCAGGTTGAGGCCCCCGGCGTCCCGCTGTTCCAGAAGACCCATGTTGTTCTCGCCGATCGCCCCTTTGTCGTAAAAATTCTTCAGCTGCGGGTAGTTGTCCTTCATTGCCTGCTTGAGGCTCCGTATGGCGGGCGTGGAAACGTCTATGTTGATCTGGGCATGAGCTTCCGCGGGCCCGACGAACTTCTTCAGGGAATCGAGAAGCCGGCTCTGCGTGTCCCCCTTCTTCTCTTCGGGCTGCTTCTGGTCCTTCGTCCCGCGCACATCGTCGACGATCTCGTCCGCCGCCTTCTGGATGGCCGCGGCCGGGAAATAGATATTGACAGTGACGCACGCTGCGAGCAATATCATGAAGCTCAATGCCAGGTGCCGTAATCTTCTCATCATCTGATCCTCCTTTTAAGTCCCTTAATTGACCTTTATTGTCGGGCCGGTGCCATCCTTGCTCTTCTGGAAGACCCTGCCGATCCTCTCCTGCATGTCCTTAAAGCTTACCACATTATGGGGGTCCCTGTTCACAACATCTATCCCGCGCAGGAAGGCCCTTCGTATCAGGTATTCCTTGCCGCCTTCGATGATCTTCCCCCGGATGTTGAAGTTGTCGTTCTCCAGCGTGCACCTGATGCCGATCCTGCTATAGGGGTATTCCTTGAAGAACTTGTTGATCCCGCTCTTGAGGATGGCGCCTATGCCGCCGCTGCCCGTGCCCAGTATCGATATGTTCTCGATGGCATCGACGGATACCTTTTGCGACACACCTCTTCCTCTCACCGTGTCGAGATCGAAAACAAACCGGGAGGGCTGACCGTACTCCACCTCGAGGCCTTTCATGGAGCCTTCGACAACTCCCGTTATCTTCCCGATCTTTATCGTCTCCGTTATCTTCCCGAGATCTATGTTGTTGAACACGATATCGCCCCCTATCCTGCGCGAGGGGGCAAAAAGGTTTTTGGCGTACATATCGAGCACTTCGATCCTGCCGCCGAAGATATCGACAGACATTCCCCCTTCTGTCCTCAGTTCGCCGTTCTGGTAGGCGACCATCGGAAAACGCGCCTTTACGGTACCGGGAAATGTGAAGCCGGTAAGGTCATTGAGCAGCCGGGGAAGATCGATGCCTGTCACTGTCCCGGCAAAAGAGAACCGGGGAGACCCGCCGAGCACATCTTTCGCAACGACGTCCCGGATGCGTACCGCCCCGCCGTAAAAAGGAACGGAGATCACGCCCGTCGCGATTACATCTGTCCCCGATGCGATAACGGGTATCTTCAGCCCGGACAGGCTATATTCCCCTTTTTTGAACCCCGTGATCATGATCCAGCCGAGATCACGGCGTTCACCACCGGAACCCGTGCCCGTTTTTCCTCCGGCGGCAAGATCAAAAGGGACGTCGGCTTCCAGGGCTTTGACATCGAGCGATAGCGCCGGAAGCCTGAACGACGATGCCGCAAGCTTCACGTTGCCGCTTGCCTCCAGCCTTTTCTCGACAGATGCCAGTGAGACGTCCGCACTCAGGCTGCCATCCACATCGATCCCCTTAAGCGACGGCACGGTCTCGGCGAGATAATTCGACAAGAAATCTGCAACGATCCTCTTCATTGCCATATCCCGGGCATCTATGTGAAAACGCCAGCCGTCCTTGCCAAAATAGCCGTCATACGCATACCGGCCGGTGCTGAAGAGGTCGCACACCCCTTTGATGCGCGATCCCGCTTTACTGCTCGTCACAATGTCCGCATTTGCGGAAAACGCAGCGCGGTCTTTGGACAGGTCCTTATAGTACTTGCCCCAGAGATATTCCCCCGAAGAGACCCGCGACGACACCTTCAGGGATGTCTCCTTCCCCCCGCGGGGGAGCGTAAAATTCATGATGACGAGGCCGTTTATCCCCTGGGCCGCCTTTGAACCGTCCGGCGACGCAAACCCGCCTTTTTTGATATCCATGGTGATGCTCCCCGAAAGCGACGGCGACCCGCCGGAAAGCGTGCCCGCCATGCGGCCATTGAAGGCACCCTGGCCCTGAATAGACCATTTCTTTGCCTCTTCCTGCGTCATCAGGGATTTGGCCAGCGAAAAAATGCTCGAGAAATTGAGGTCCCGCGTCTCGAGCGACGCGGATATGGGCATCGCCCCTTTGAGCTTGAGCCGCGCGGCGCCGTTCAGAGTGCCTATGCCGGGCATGGCGATCCGGACATTGTCGGAGACGAGGTCGCCGGTCTTCGTCAGGTACCGGGCACCTATCCCGATGGCGGACTTCTTGAGAACGGCCTCCCCGGATTCCGTCAGGAACACAAACTCTCCTATATTGATATCTGACCGGGAAGTCACTATCCGGTCTTTTTCAAACTGAACGGGGATCGTTAATTTTACATTCTTCATGCCGGCCCTGCCCGCTGCGAAGGCCCCGATATCCAGTTCAAGAACGCCCTTCCCCAGCATATCGGGAAAGATGCCGGTCAACTGCAGCCTGCCCCTGCAACTTCCCGTCACAGAGAATCCTGACTTTCCCGGTTCATTGACGCCGATGAGGCCGGTGAACGACAGGGTCCCGCCATGTTCGGGGGAGAAATCCTTCACGGTCAGATCGATCTTTTTTAGAGATATCCGCGTGTCTGACCCTTTGAAGAGAAGCGTGAACTCCCCGTTCTCCATGGTGAGCAGCCGGACCGAAGGTATCCTCTTGATGAATGACAGGTCGGTCTCTGTCTCCTTCCTGTCGCCCACGCGTATGCGTATTTTCGCGTCCTTGAGGACGATCTTTTCGACATCACCGCGGAAAGCGCCCTGCGGCGTCGTATCCACCGTGACCCGGGAGCTGGCGAAGATAAAATTCCGGTTGCGCGTATCGGTGAGGGTGAAGCCTCTCAGGTCAGCCCTGACAAGGGGAAAAAAGGAAAATGACTCGGCGTTGATATCGTACCCGAACAGGGGAGCGCTCAGCATCGAGACCGATCGAAGGAGAAGCGGCGTTCTGGCAAGGACCGCGAGCCCTGCTGCACAAGCAGCAACGAGGATAATGATCGTCAGAACGAACCTCTTGTTCCTCATGGGCCCCCCTCCGGGGCGCGGCCTGCTGCTTAAGCAGGCCGTTTCAGCCACCTGCGGTGGCAGTTCCAGGTTTCAGGCAAAAACACACATCATCAATAAAGACCCCGTCTTCCCGGGAGAGTCTTGTCTTTCATTATTATATCCGTTATTGTACTTGAAGGCTATGCCTTTGGCGCTTATTTTTTCACTGCTTGTGCTTGGTTTTTCGGGGATCGCGGCACAAACGGTCCTTATCAGGGAAAGCCTCATCATTTTTGGCGGGAACGAACTTTCCCTGGGGATCATCATAGGCGCGTGGGTCATCTGGGAGGCCCTCGGGGCGTATGCCGGGGGGCGCTTGCCGCGGACAGACGCGAAGGTGACCGGCAGCCTCATAGCCGTGAACATCCTCTTCATCCTCTTCTTCCCGGCCACCATAGCGGCGATACGGATGCTTAAGATAATGGCCGGGCTTCCGCCCGAAATGTCACTCAGCATCACTTCGATCTTTGCCTCATCCCTCGTCATCTTTCTGCCGTGCGCATTCACGCACGGCTATGCCTTCACCGCATCCTGCCGCCTCTACGAGCAGACGTCCGCAGCCCGCACTGCGTCCGCTGCCCGGGGTTATTTCTTCGAAATGGCCGGGACGGTCATCGGCGGCGCTGTCGTGAGCTATGTTCTCATAACCCGGGTCCACCCGGTCCGCACAGCTTTCCTGGTGTTCGCCATCATGTCGCTCGCGTGCCTTGCCCTCGGCGCTGGCCGCACTGCGGGACCGGGGCCGCGAAAGGCCTTTGGCGCGGCGGGCCTCGTTCTCACGGCGGCCGCCGTCATATGTATGGCCCGCGGCCTTGACACCTTTATCGAGAACCGGTCGATCGGCGCCGAATGGCACGGCCGCACCATCGTCTCCTATCAAAACTCGCCTTATCAAAACATCGTCATCACGAAAGAGCGGGAACAATACACATTTTTCACTGACGGGACACCGGCGGCGACCCTGCCCACACCCGATATCGTCCGCATCGAGGAGATCGTGCACATACCCTGCCTGGCCCACGGGTCACCCCGGACGGTCCTTATCATCAGCGGAGGCCCCGGTGGTGTCATCAGCGAAATGCTCAAATACCCGGTGCTGCGCCGTATCGATTATGTCGAAATAGACCCCGCGTACCTCGCTGCGATCGCACGTGTCCCCTCAAACCTCGTCAGGTCCGAGCTCAACGATAATCGTGTACGCGTACATTACACGGACGGGAGGCGCTTTGCCAGGGCAACGACGGGCCGTTACGATATCGTACTGTCCGGCGTTCCCGCTCCCCGCACGCTGCAGGCCAACAGGTTCTTCACCGCCGAGTTCTTCCGCGAGATAAGGAACATACTTGAACCGGACGGCATCTTCGTGTTCACTCTGCCCGGCTCCCTCGCCTATTACGACAGGGAGCTCAAGGACATAAACGCCTCCATACTGCGCACGGCGGGAGAGACATTCGGGAGCATCGCGGTCGTTCCCGGTGAGGAGAACATATTCATGGCATCTGCGGCGAGGACGGCTATCGATCTCTCGCCGGACACGATGGATATGAGGCTCAAGGAGTACGCCCTGCCGCTTAAACTCATTTCGCTGCCGCATCTTTCCTACCGCCTCGACCCCGAAAAAAGGGAATGGTTCCGGTCGGCAATGAAGGGCTCTGAAGCGAAAACCAATCATGACCTTGCACCGATGGGGCTCTGGTACGCGATAGCGTTTGACAATGCCCTCCACGATCCCTCATTGAGGCGGGCCTCTGCATTGCTCGAAAAACACGGCGTCATATTCTTCCTCGCCGTGACCGCCCTGCTCGCATCTGCCGGGTTTGCATTCCGCACACGATCGGCCGCAGTCCCCGTCTGCTTCGTGACGTTGACGACCGGCTTTGCCGTCCTGGTACTCGAATTGCTGCTCATATTCATATACCAGGTATGGTCCGGCTACGTTTTCCACGAGATAGGAATGCTGATAACGATGCTCATGACCGGCATGGCGCTCGGAGCCCTGTCGGCAGGGAAATTCCTGGACAGGTTCGGCACCGCCCTTCGGGCATTGATGGCCGCTGAGGCGATCCTGGCCGCTGTATGTCTCGTCGTGCCGGCCATATTCCTCGCCACCGGCATGTACCTCAATCCGGGCCGGCTATCAGCCCGCCTTATGTCCCTCACACTTCTTTTCATAGCGGGGTTCTTCGCGGGAATGGAGTACCCCGTTGCCGTGGAAGCGTACAGGAACGTACGGCCGCAACGGACGGCGGTGGGCCCCGTCTACGGGCTCGATCTTCTCGGCGGGTTCGCCGGGGGCGTTGCCGGGGGGTTTTTCCTTTTCCCTGTCATGGGGCTCGTAAAAACGTGTATCGTTCTTTGTGCCGTCAAGGTGTGCGGGATTCTTATGCTGTCATCTCCCCGGAAAAAATAGTATAATAGCAGGGAATACATAAGGTTTTACGATGACGGAAAAAATGAGAAGACGGGATTTCATAAAGATCGCCAGCCTTGCGCCCCTTATGCTCTCCCTTGATCTGCGTACAGCTTCGGGTGCGGGACCCGGGCCGGGGTACCAGGAAGCCAGGTACTACAAGAAAGGCCCCGCAAAGATCGTGGACTGCCAGCTGTGTCCCCGTCAGTGCACCCTTCCCGACGGTGAAACGGGGTTCTGCCGGGCGCGCAAGAATATCGGGGGCAGGCTCTATTCTCTCGGGTACGGGTCGCCGTGCGCGGTCCATATCGACCCCATCGAAAAGAAGCCGTTCTTCAATGTCCTTCCCCGGACATTGTCTTTGTCCCTGGCAAGCGCCGGCTGCAACCTGCGCTGCAAGTTCTGCCAGAACTGGCAGATATCGCAGGCATCGCCGCTCGATACGACCAACATGAAGATGTCCCCGGATGATGTCGTGAACGCGGCCGTGCAGAAGGGGTGCCGGAGCATAGCCTACACCTATACCGAACCGTCCAATTTTTACGAGTATATGTTCGACATCGCGAAAATCGCCCGAAGGCGCGGCATTATCAACGTATCGCACTCGAACGGGTATATCAACCAGGCACCGCTGAAGGAGCTCTCCAGGTACATGGACGCAGTCAACATCGACCTGAAGGGCTTTTCGCCCAATTTCTATGCCACGATGTGCGAGGGTGAGCTCGACCCGGTCCTCTTATCGATCAAGACCCTCAAGCGTTCGGGGGTCTGGGTGGAGATAACAAACCTTGTCCTGCAGGGCTACAACGACGACGAGAGGATGATAACAGCAATGTGCGCCTGGGTCGGCAAAGAGGCCGGTGCCGATACGCCCGTCCACTTCTCCCGCTTCTATCCCATGTATAAACTGACCGGCGTATCGCCCACACCGCTCAGAAGCCTTGAACGCGCCCGGGAGATCGCGATCGCCTCGGGCCTCAAGTTTGCGTACATAGGAAATATTCCCGGCCATCCTGGAGAGAACACCTACTGCCCGAAATGCAAGAAGCTCCTCGTTCAAAGATCGGGTTATAATGTACTTGCCAACGTTATAAAGGACGGTAAATGCCCGGATTGCTCGACACGGATAGGGGGGATATGGAAATGATGAGAACAAGGGACCGCATTCAACTCCTTGCATTGTTTGTTGTCGCCTTTCTGCTTCTTTCGGGCCCTCCTGCCGATGCCGCGCAGGCGGGCGTGCATGCAAAAAAGGCGGATTTTGCCGGTTCTTTCTATCCCGCTGACCGGCATGAGCTCGAAAAGGCTGTCGACGGGTACCTTAAGGATGCCGCCTCGGCGGGGTGCACGGGCACGCCCGGCACCTTCGCGGTCATGGCCCCCCATGCGGGATACATCTATTCGGGACAGATCGCGGCATGCTCGTACGCGGCGCTCAAAGGAAAAAAGGCAAGAACGGTTATCCTGCTCGGCTCGAGCCACCGGGCCCTTTTTGACGGCGTTGCGCTCTACCCGCAAGGAAGCTGGGAGACCCCCCTCGGCAGTCTCGCTATTGATACCGCCGCGGCAAAATCCCTTGCATCGTCCGGCGGGATCATAAAGGCCCTGCCATCCGCTTTCGACGGGGAACATTCCCTCGAGGTCCAGCTCCCCTTTCTGCAGAGAACGCTGAAGGATGTGAAGATAGTCCCGCTGCTCACGGGGCGCATCGACAAGCAGGGCGTCATTCAATTGTCCGATGCCCTGAAGGGGATCATTGCGAGGGATAAGGGCCGGACGGTGCTCGTCGTATCGTCCGACATGTCGCACTATCACACATACAGCGCGGCGAAGGCTATGGACGTGTCGACTTTAAGGCAGATCGAAGGTCTTGCATGGGAAACACTTTATGATAAAATTGAGGGCCGGGAGAACGAACTGTGCGGTGCGCCCGCAGTGATTGCCGTCATGAAGGCAACGCATGATATCGGCGGAGAAGCACAGGTCCTCGGTTACGCAAACTCAGGGGACACCGCCGGGGACAGGTCCCGGGTGGTCGGATACGGCTCGGTGCTTTTCGCGACGCCCGGGCATAAAGACCTTCCGCCTCTTACGGACGCCCAGAAGAAAAAGCTCCTTTCCCTTGCCCGGAAGGCCCTCAATGAATATGTTTCCGCGAAAACCACCCCGCACGTCGAAATGAGAGATACCCGGCTTACGGAAAGGTCGGGTGTTTTTGTCACCCTGAACAAGCACGGGCAGCTCAGGGGATGCATAGGGTATATCAAGCCTGTCGCACCCCTTTACCGGTCCGTCATCGAGATGACCGTGGCGGCCGCATCGCGAGACACAAGGTTCCTCCCCGTGACGGAAAAAGAGGTCAGGGACATAGAGATCGAGATATCCGTGCTATCCCCCCTTAAGCTCATACGGTCACCGAATGAGATCGTGGTGGGAAAACACGGGCTTTACATGGCGAAGGGCGGCTCTTCAGGCCTTCTTTTGCCGCAGGTAGCGACACAGCACAGGTGGAACAGGGAGGAATTTCTCCGCAATACGTGTTCAAAGGCCGGGCTGCCCGAAGATGCGTGGAAGGACAAGGATACAAAGATATACATTTTTTCAGCACAGATATTCTCAGAGTAGAGCGTATATGGATCGAATGAAGGAGATTGAATGAAGATCAGCTTTGTGGTACCGACCGGAGATGTTCTCAACGAGGCCAGGGACAAATTCCTCACGTCCTGCATGGGCGGCTGCTGGCATGAAACGACAGGCGAGGCCGTCCGGAGGTTTGCGTCCAGCGGGTTTATCTGCAGCAAATGCGGCATGTTTTTCACGACCCAGAACGATTATTCGATGCCCGAAGATTTTTTGAAGCTGTACCAATGGGCCAAAAACGATAGCGGCCTCGATGAATTTACAAACAGTTTCCGGCCCGCTGATTTTATGAATGAAAAAAGGGGACCGCATGCGAGAAAAGAATTCGCCGACGGCCTTTACAAAATACTTCTGGCCCGGAGGGAAGTGAACCATGTTTGAGAAAGAGGTGCTGGAAAAATACGCCGATGTTCTGCTGTGGGGATTGTCGACCGCCCGAAAGGGTGCGTTCAAAAAGGGCGACGTGGTCCTCATCCAGTATGACCCGGCAGCGCTTGAACTGGCCGAGACGCTCTACCGCAAGATACTGGAAAGGGGTATGTACCCTCTTTCGCGGATGGGGCTTACCAACACGATGGAGCACACCTTTTATGAAATGGCGAGCGAGCAGCAGCTCAAATTCCTGCCGCCGGGCGATAAGGAGCTGTACCGGGCCATCAACGGCCGGATCTTTCTTCGCGCACCCGCATCGCTCACATATCTGAAGGATATCGACCCGTCACGGATAGGGAAGGTCCTCGTTTCACGCAAGCCCTTCCGGGAAATAATGGACAAGCGGGAAGAAAAAGGAGCGTACAGCTGGACGTTATGCACCTACCCGACGGCAGGCCTTGCAAAACAGGCAAAAATGCCGCTTTCGGCGTATGCCGCGCAGATCAGGAAGGCCTGTTTCCTCGACCTTAAGGACCCCGTCCGGAAATGGGAGGCCATCCATGCACAGGCGGCCGGGATCAAGAAATGGCTGAGCGGCCTCAAGGTAAAATATTTCCGGGTTGTTTCCCGTAACATGGACCTCATCCTCACGCCCGGTGAAAAGAGAAAGTGGGCGGGCATTTCCGGCCACAATATACCGAGCTTCGAGGTTTTCCTGTCACCGGACTTTCGCGGTACCGACGGCGTCTATTTCGCAAACCTGCCTTCCTTTCGAAGCGGCAATTACGTCGAGGGGGTGCGCCTCGTGTTCAGGAAAGGGAAGGTCGTCGAAGCCGAGGCAAAGAAAGGTGGAGAGTTCCTGAAAAAACAGGTGGCGCTGGACAAAGGGGCCTCGCGGGTCGGTGAGTTCTCGCTCACGGACAAACGGTTTTCCCTCATCGACCGTTTTATGGCAGACACGCTGTTCGACGAGAATTTCGGGGGCACCGACGGTAACTGCCATCTCGCGCTCGGCGCGTCATACAGCGATACGTTCAGCGGCAACCCGGCGCGTTTAACGAGAGAGATGAAGGCCCGGCTCGGTTTCAATGACTCGGCCCTGCACTGGGACCTCGTCAACACCGAACCGAAAACGGTGATTGCCCGCCTGGCGAACGGCAGGGAAATGGTCATTTATGAAAAAGGGGTTTTTCAGAACGCTTAAGATACCCGGTCCGGGACAAATATGCAATGCCATTGTCCGCGCCTGTCTTCTGTGCTACAATACCAGCCATATCGTAACCCGGAAGGTGTGTTAAACATATGGGAAAGGCAATATCGGGCAGTCTCCTGAGAATGTGGGAACTTCTCCCTGACGGGATACAGGACGCCCTTTTGCTCGCCGTCGAAAAGAACCGCAATGCCGACAGGGACAATACCGTCAATTCGTGCCCTCACTGCGGGGACCACAATACGATGGACTGCGCCCACGTCGAGCCCATCAATGACGCCACGGTAGGCCTGTGCTGCGTCTGCGGGTACCTGTGGTGCACCGAATGCGATGCGTCCTTGATGCACGGTATAGACTGCGGCCACTGGCAGATATGCGCGGCATGCCCCGACAGGAAGGAATCCGGCTTCTGCGGCACGCCCGCCTGGGAATGCCCCCGTATAAAGGAATGGCTCAGGAAGAATCATCCGATAGTCTAGAACGGGCGATAGGCTATGGGAGAAAAATGAATTGAGGTGTTGCTTCCTTTTCCCATTGCCTATCGCCTATTGCCCACAGCCAGCATCAAGGAGGTTAATATGAAATTCGAAATAGCTCCGAACGTTTACTGGGTAGGTAAGATCGACTGGGAATTGAAGAAATTTCACGGGGAGGAGTATTCGACGCATCGGGGGTCATCGTACAACTCATATCTGGTCAAAGACCAGAAAATTGCCCTCATCGATACGGTGTGGGCGCCCTTTGCCAGGGAGTTCGTCGAGAACCTCCGCAGTGAGATCGACCTTGACAGCATCGATTATGTCATCGCCAACCACGCCGAGATGGACCATTCGGGGGCCCTGCCGGAACTGATGCGGGCAATTCCCGACAAGCCTGTCTTCTGCACGGCGAACGGCGTCAAATCCTTGAAAGGCCATTATCACCAGGACTGGGATTTCCGGGTCGTCAAGACGGGTGACAAGCTCGATCTCGGCACGAAGGAACTCGTGTTCGTCGAGGCGCCGATGCTGCACTGGCCCGATTCCATGATGGACTACCTCACGGGTGATGCCATCCTCTTTTCCAACGACGCCTTCGGCCAGCACTATGCGACCGAGCATATGTTCAATGACCTTGTCGTCCAGTCGGAACTTTTCGAGGAAGCGATCAAGTACTATGCGAATATACTCACGCCGTTCTCCCCCCTTGTAACGCGGAAGATAGCCGAAGTGGTCGGTCTCGGCCTCCCTCTCAACATGATCTGCCCGAGCCACGGCATTATCTGGCGCAAGGACCCGCTGCAGATAGTTCAGCAGTACCAGGAATGGGCGGCCGATTACCAGGAAAACCAGGTCACGATCATCTATGACACGATGTGGAACGGAACACGCAGGCTCGCCGAGGCTATGGCCAAAGGGGTAAGTTCCGGGGACCGGGATATCACGGTAAAGGTCTTCAATATAGCGCGAAGCGATATCAACGATGTCGTCACCGAGATATTCAAGTCGAAGGGCATCCTCCTCGGCTCTCCCACGATAAACAGGGGCATCCTCGCCGCGATGGCCACTCTCATGGAGATGATGACGGGCCTCAAGTTCAAGAAGAAGAAAGCGGCCGCATTCGGGTGCTACGGATGGAGCGGCGAAAGCGTGAAGGTCCTGGGCGATGGGCTCGAAAAGGCCGGGTTCGAGATCGTGCAGGAGCCCTTCAAAACCCTCTGGGAGCCGGAAGACGACGCACTGAACGCCGCAATGGAATTCGGCAGGGGATTCGCGGAAAAGATAAAATGAAGACGGGCCATAGCCTATCTTAAGGAGATTCCTGTGGATAAAAAGGCGATAATGGACAAAGTGAAAGGACAGCTGCAGGACGGGAAGATCTCATGCCGGAGGGCCCGTAAGCTTGCCGAAGATGAAGGCATTACCTGCAAGGACATGGGCGACCTGCTCAACGAGAACAAGGTCAAGATCACGGACTGCGAGCTGGGCTGCTTTACCTGACCTGCCAGGACACAAGGATCAGGACCGGCGCTGTATGCATTCGTTCACGGGTCCTTGATCTGACCGTTTCTGTCCTTTTACGCTTTTCGAAGAGAGCCCTGATGAGAGGTAATTGTCTATGAACATTCTTTCCGCAATCGGCAACACGCCACTCGTGGAATTGTGCAATATCAATCCCAACCCGAACGTAAAGGTCCTGTGTAAACTGGAGGGGTGCAACCCCGGGGGCTCGGTCAAGGACCGCCCTGCCCTTTACATGATAACAAAGGCCGAGGAGCGGGGGGAATTAACGAAGAACAAGACGATCCTCGAACCGACATCGGGCAATACAGGGATCGCGATCGCGATGATCGGGGCGGCCAAGGGATACCATGTCGAGTTGTGCATGCCGGCGTGCGTCAGCACTGAACGGCGCATGATACTGCAGGGCCTGGGCTCCGAGGTATTTCTCACCCCGGCGAAGGAGAACATAGACGGGGCGATCCGGCAGGCCCATACGTTCCTCAGCGACGAGCCCCGAAAATACTATATGCCGAACCAGTACGAGAACCCGGACAACGTCCTCGCGCATTTTGAGACAACCGGCCCCGAAATATACCGCCAGACGAACGGCGATGTGGACTATTTTGTGGCCGGCATGGGGACAACGGGCACCCTGATGGGCACGGGCAGCTACCTCAAATCCGTAAGGCCTTCCGTAAAGATCGTCGGCGTGGAGCCCGTGACGGGCCACACGATCCAGGGGCTCAAGAACATGACGGAGTCCATCATCCCCTCGATCTACCACCAGGACCAACTCGACATGAAGGAGATGGTTGAAGACGGCGAGGCCTTTGAATTGACAAAGCTCCTCGCACAGCGCGAAGGCATCTTCGTCGGCACGTCAAGCGGCGCAGCGGCAGCAGTCGCATTGCGGATAGCGCAGAGGATAGACCACGGGACGATCGTCGTCCTTTTCCCCGACAGGGGTGACAGGTACCTGAGCACCATGCAGTTCAGGTCGATCTGCGCAAAGTGCCCGCCTTAAGTCTTTAAGGGGCATTGTTTCCTTTCTTTCCTTTCTACACCGGGGGATATTCCCTGACGGTCATTGCTTCGTTTTGCAGATATCGATCGCAAGCTTATTGAGGACCGATCCGGCCCGGGGCTTTTCCCACTTTTCCGTTATGGGTGTGGCGGAATACGTGTGCAGGACGGCCCCCGTGCCGCTGTAGGCTATGGAACTCTGCAGTCCGCACGTCAGCCTGTCGCATTCGCATGCATAATTGAACATGTCGTAATTCCAGGAGTCGTAGCTTTTCTTATAGGTACCCTTCCTTTTTTCCTCGTCTATCAATTCCCGGAGCTTCTCTTTTGTGTAAACGACCTTTACCCAGAAGACGATAATGCCCGTCCTGGTCCCGCTGAGGCTTTCTTTGTCGTAGTACCATTTTCCCGCATCGTCGGCGTCGAGATACGTCCAGACATCCGCTGACGCATGTATCGGGCACAGGCACAAACAAAGCGCCAGGGCCAATAAGGAAATCACGATCGTATGTCTCAATTTTCTCCCCCCCTCAATAGAAGCAGATCTTTTTCGTTGCCCGGCTTTAAACCATGATACGTTTTTGCATAAATAATATCAAGCAGGAGAACGCCCGTCTCAGAGGTCGCGCAACTTTGCGTCTTCCCGGCTGCCGGGCGGTCGGCTCGCCAGCCGCAGCCTGTCGTATCTTTCCCTTTCTTCGTCCGATCTTGCCGGCGGCACGTCATCGCCGGACCTGTCGTACGCCTTGACGACATCACCGACCGTCATGTTTTCAACCGGCCTCGCCGGTTGAAATACATTCTTCCGGCCCTCGTCGACGACTTCTATGATAAACCCCATTTCCTTAAGGCTGCCGAGGGCCCCCTCAACAAGTTTGACCGGGATCTCAAGCAAACCGGCCATACCCCTCGCATCAAGAGGGCTTTCGCCGGATTGAAAACGCTTCACCATCAGATGAAATACCCTTACCACGAAAAATCGTCGCGTCGCGGCCCCGACCGTGGAAAGATCGGGATGCATGCCGAACGTATCGGAATACTCTGCCGCATGGGCGATCTCGGCACCGAACAGAACGATCATCCAGCTTATCTGGAGCCATCCCAGAAAGAGCGGGACGGCTGCAAAGGAGCCGTAGATCGCGCCATACCCCGAGGCGGCCCCCTGCAGCTTGAGGTACAGGAATTGAACGATCTGAAAACCTGTGCCCGCAATGATCCCCGCCAGTAGACCGGAGCGGATGGAAACCTTCGTGTTCGGCATCACTACGTAAAGCACAATGAGGAGGACCCATGTTGCCAGGTAAGGCAGAAGCTTGATAACGACGATCATCCCGGTGCTCAGAGAACCGAGGAACGATATTTCGTTCGTGATCGACTTGAGCTGGCCCGTGATAACGACAGTCGCGCTTGTCGATATGGCAAAAAGGATCGGGGCCACGACAAGTATCGACATGTAATCGGAGAATTTTCGTATGAGGGCACGCGGTTGTTTCACCTCCCAGATGCTGTTGAAGCTGTCTTCGATCCTCCCCAGGATCGATATGACCGTCCAGAGAAGGAGGACCGTCCCTATACCGGCGATAATGCCTCCCCGGGCCTGCTTCAGGAGGGAATTCGAAAAGAGTATGACCTGATTCGCCATCTCGGGGCCAAAGTGGGCCGCGTCGGCCATCTGCAGAACATAACCCTGTATCACCCTTCGTAAGCCGAACCCCTTGGCAACGGCGAACACAACGGCCAGAAGCGGTATGAAATTCAAGATCGAATAATAGGTCAGGACCGACGCTGTCCTCGCAGAGTCGTTGCGCCTGAAGCTCCTGAAAGCCAGAAGGGCCGTCCGCAGGGACCTGGCAGAAAGCGCGCGTATTCTGGGGAGGTCCGTGGGCCTCGTTTCCCAGATTTCTTTTTTCAGCAAACCGACAATCCGCGCAACCTGTTTCATTTCTCATACTCTTTCATATCTCTCGGGAACAATCAACCATTTGTGGCAAAGCGTGCACCCTGCAAACGATACAGGGGCCCGGCGACGGGCGTGACGATCTGCGTTGTCCCGAGGATGGTTGCGAGCACCCGGACGCGTGTTTACGATACCGCAGTCAATGAAAGGGCTGAAGGTGCAGCCAGGATAGCGCGGAAATGGAGGCGTTCACTTCTTGCCCCCGGTGCCGGGGCCCTGGAAATGTTTTTTCGGGATGCCGTATTGCTCCATTTTCTTGTTGAGGGTAGGACGGGACATGCCGAGGGCCTTACAGGCGTTCCCGTAATGCCAGCGGTTCTCCTCGAGGGCCTCACGTATCCTGTCCTTTTCGCTTAAAATCTGACCGCTTCGCACCGCACCCCCGCCCGGAATGGCGGGAGCATCTGTTCCTTTCGCCCCCCCAATGAGCGGTGCGACCACGGAATCCAGAATGACGCTGCCCTGCGTATACATTGCCGCCCGGGTCAGGATGTTCTCGAGCTCACGGACGTTGCCCGGCCATGAATATCCGGTCATTCTCCTCAAGGCCTTCTTCTCGATCTGCGCTATCCCCTTTCCGAGATCGCGGTTTATCTTCCTGAGAACATACTCGATGATAAGGGGTATGTCCTCACTGCGGTCCCGAAGGGGCGGGACTTTGATCGACGCAACGTTGAGGCGGTAAAACAGGTCCTCCCGGAATTCCCCCTCTTTCACCATTGCCGCAAGGTCCCTGTTCGTTGCCGCTATGACGCGCGCGTTCGAGCGTATCGATCTTTCCGAGCCGACCCTCTGAAACTCTTTCTGCTGAAGGAATCTCAGGAGCTTCGTCTGCACTTCCATGGGTATCTCCCCGATCTCGTCGAGGAGGATCGTCCCCTCCGAAGCAAGTTCGAACTTGCCTTTCTTTGTTGAAATCGCCCCGGTGAAGGCGCCCTTCTCATGGCCGAAGAGCTCGCTTTCGAGGAGTGTTTCTACGATGGCGCCGCAGTTTATCGCTATGAAAGGCTCGTCCTTGTACGGGCTGTGATAATGTATCGCCCGGGCGACGAGTTCCTTTCCCGTCCCCGTTTCGCCTTCTATGAGGACGGTGACGCGGTTTCCCGAGAGTATCCCGATGGTCTTGAAGATCTCTTTCATTTCCCGCGTCTTGCCTATGATGTCCCACTCTTCGAAATCGCGCTCGGGACCGACACGAAGCCCGCCGGGCCGCGTCCGGGAAAGATCGACCGCCCTCTTTATCGCGGCCTCGAGATCATCGACGTCTATCGGTTTGGGGATATAATCGAACGCCCCGAACTTCATGGCGCGTATCGTCGTCTCCATGTCGTGGAAGGCCGTGACGATGATAACGTGAGGAGGGTTCTTTCTCCTCGTGATCTCCCGCAGGATATCAAGGCCGTTCATGTCGGGGAGCCGCACGTCAAGGACGATGACCCGGGGACCGGCCTCGTCGAGCATCCGCAGGCACTCCCTGCCGTTCGCGGCGCACACGATGTCATAGCCCTTTTCGGAGAGATAGACCTCGAGAAGCTCGACGGACGACGGCTCGTCATCAACGATGAGCACACGTGCGCTTTTCGTGCCCGGATCGGTCTTCGTCATAAGTCCTTCGCCGCAGGGACCGTGAAGACCACCCGCGTCCCGGCCGGTTCGACCGGCGCGATTTCGATCCTTCCCCCGTGGGCCTCGATTATCTTTTTCGCATTCGCGAGGCCGAGGCCGGTCCCCTTGGTTTTTCTCGTGAAGAACGGGTCGAATATGTACGGCATGCTCCCCGGATCGATGCCATGCCCGTTGTCCGTGATATGGACGGCGAGACCGCGGGCGCCCCTCATGCGTTTGATCGCAATGCCGATCCGTCCTTTCTTTTCTACGGCTTCGATCGCGTTGAGGAGGAGATTGATAACGGCCTGCTCCATTTTCTCATGGTCCATACTGACGGAGGGCAGTTTGCCCGAGAATGTACGGGTGACGACGATATCTTTTTCGAGGATCCTCGTATCTATTGCCTCGAGGCACGATGCCACGAGCTCTGCGAGCGACCCCGGCCTCAGGGAGAATTTCATCGGTTTCGCGAAATCGAGCATCTCCGACACGATCCTGTTGAGCCGGCCCACTTCCTGCGCGAGGATCTCGAGCCGCCGCTTTTCGTGGCCCTTGAAAGAATCGCTCTTGAGAAGCATCTGGATGCTCATCCGTGCGGCGGAAAGCGGGTTGCGGATCTCATGCGCCAGGCTCGTTGTTATCTCGCCGATGTGCGCGAGGTTTTCCGCTTCCCGGACCCGTTTCTCTATTTCCAGCCGCTCCGTTATGTCCCGGCAGATGCCGAGCGCGGCCTGTTTCCCCTCGTATACGGTCATGACCACTTTGTTCTCGGTGGGATAGCAGCTGCCATCCTTGTGCTTCCGGTAATAAACATAATGTTCGCGCGCCCGTCGGGCCTCTATCCTGCTCTTATACGTCTTGACAACCTCGTCGAGCGATTCAGGGGCGACGAAATCCGTGTACGGCCTCCCGATGACCTCATCCACGGTGTAGCCATGCATATAACTGAAGGCCTTGTTCGAAAAAACGATCCTGCCGTCCTGGTTCACGAAGTAACCGTCCCGTATCTCCTCGACGAGCGTGCGGTATTTCGCCTCGGACTCGGCAAGCTCCTGTGTCCTTTCCCGGACCTTGACCTCGAGCATCTGGGCATAATTGCGGATCTCCTTTTCCGACAGGGCCTGGAAGAAATCGCTGAAGAGGTGGATGGTATAGTCGAGGCACACCCGGATCCGGTCGATCGCGGCGATCGTTTCGGGGACGGAACCGGCCATCTCCTTAACGATACGCGGTATCGCGAGGTACCCGAACATCTCGAAGGCCTTCTGGACCTCGGACAGGGTGAAGCCTGCCTCAAACCTGAACTTGCCTATCTCCTGGACGACCTCGTCTATCCGCGAATAATCGTTGAAAACGAGCGCATTATAGTACGCATCGTAGGCAGCGTTGATGGTCTGGTCGTATTCCCGGATGGGGCGGCTCGAATAGCGGGGGCTCACCTCGGACCTCAGCCGGCGTTTCCACTCACCGACAATGGTGTCATGATGCCTGTCGAGGAATTCCCTGAAATCCAACGTCGTGCCCCTTTGAAAAAGACGTTCTGCGTTCTGCGTTCTGCGTTCTGCGTTGAAAAGCTCTCATTCTAAGGACGTTCCGCGTTCTGCGTTGAAAAACCCCCGCTTTCCTGAACAATCATCCCCCTCATTGCTTCTAACGCAGAACGCAGAACGTCCTTTGATACTATCACCCCGCGCCCCTTTCGTAAAGCACATCGGTTCAGTCAGCCGGGGAAATGCCGAGAATCTTCCGCAGGGCGTCCTCCTGTCCGCTGTCGAGCGCTCCTCTTTCCAGTGCCATCCGGAAGGCCATTTTTGACAGGGCCAGGTATATCTCTTTGTGGAGCGGCATGCCGGACATCGCATCGAGGTGGGCCGCGACCGTTTTATCGTCCCCGCGCACGATAGGCCCCGTGAGCGCACCAATCGGCCCTTTCGCTTCGATGTTCTTCATCGTGGCGCGAATGATCGGTATAAAAGGCTCAAAGTCTATGTTGATTTTTTTCATTATGCCCGTCCCGGTCTGCATGAGAGCGGAAACGAGGTTGCATACGAAAACGGCGGCCAGGTGGTAATAGACCTTGTCCTCGCCGGCAACAACATACACCTTCGCACCGAGGTTCTCTCCGAGAAAACGAAGTACTTCGCGCGCCCTGTCGTCACCCTCGATAAAAATACTGGTGTCGGGCAGGACATCGATGGCGCTTTCAATGTCGGGAAAGGTCTGGAGCGGGTGAAGCGACCCTACGCTGGCACCCCTCGCCTCGAGCGGCGAGAGCACGGAGGACGGGTCGGCGCCGCTCGTGTGGAAAAAGAGCTTTCCCCGCACATCCCCCGCCCTGTCGGCGACGGATCGCGCCGCCTCGCCTATGAGCCTGTCCTGCACGGCTATGACGACAACATCGCACGCATCGACTATCTCGACATTATCACGGGTGTAAAGGGTGTCCGCCCCCAGGAATTCCCGGGCCGTATCGAGGGCCCGGGGCAAGATGTCCGCGATCCCCACAACATGGAGCCCGTTGCTTCTGAGGACATACCCCAGCGAAATGCCGACCTTGCCTGCCCCGATGATCCCCACTTTCATTTGATATCGAAAACCTCCCTCGGAAAGACAAGGATATTTTTCAGGATCTCGAGTGATTTTGAGCCAACCGTCCCCACGTAGTTCGTCTTGATATCCGGATCGTCGAACGGGCCCGTAACGCTGTATGTCACATAGAGAAAGCCTTTGTTCTTGTCCTTTATGATACTGCGTAAAATGGGTATCTTGTCAATCGTCCTGTCAAGTGTGACAAGGGGTGACACCTCGAGGGTGGCATTGATGGTCTCCTTTTTCAAGTCTATATCGCCGGCGCCCGTAATGATCATCGACTGGCTATCGAGAAGGAAGTTCTTCGTATGATAGACACCGTGGTCGATAGTAAATGCGGCGCCCATTTTCTTATATGATAACCCGTTCTTGCCGAAATCGATCTTGCCGCGTATAAGATCGTACACGTTAAGAAGTGCAAATATCTTCGACAGCAGGTTCCATCGCTTTATGACGCCGTCCCTTGAGTACACGGAGGTGTCCCCGTGCAGATTGGCCTTAAGCTCTTTCCATGTCGCGCCCTCGGACTTGAGGGTCCCGGTGATATACCCATCGCCGCTTATTTCCTGGGATGTGCCCCCCATTGCGGCAAAAAAGGTGCCCGCTTTGACACGGGTCATCCGGCCGTTCGCAAAAAGGGACGGCACAGGGCCTGACAGGTCCACCATCCCCTTGATGTCTGTGTCGCCCCCGAATACACGCAGTTTCAGGTCCGATACATTGATCTTTCTGTCCGTCATAAATGCGTTGACCTCGAGATCTCTCGCCGCGACTTTGCCCAGCGTCACGTCGCCGGCCCGGATCGATATCTTTCCGCTCGAGCGTGCAAGGGCGCTGTCTTTCCGGATGCTCCTGAGCGTAAAGTCCCCGCCGGACTTGAAGTCTTTTGAATCAAGGCGGTCCATACTGATGATCATGTCGAATTTCGGGGCCTCGAAGCCATTGACTTTCAGGGTCGCTTTCTTGAGAACGCTTGACCCGGTCATCAACCCATTGACGGCCGCATCGCACTCATATCCCCGGAAATCTGCCATAAGGTCGATATTCTTCATAACGTGAGGCATCCCCGGAAGCTTGAGGAAGCCCTTTTTCATCTGCACTGTTCCAACAACCCAGGGAAGTTTCTCTAAAGGGAACATGAGGTCCTTCACGACAAGGTCGATATTTGCAGCGCCCCCTTTCAAGTCGCCGTTGAGGTTGAAAAGCGAGGCCGCCCTGCCGGAATCTTTTGTGCGGACCGCTATTTTCGTATCGATCTTCCGGTCACCCGATATCGTGCCTGAAGCCTGAAAGTTGATGACGTCCAGATTCCCGGAAAGGTCGTCGACGGATATCTCGCCCGTCTTTTTACGCGAGAGCTTGAGCTGCACCCTGCAGGGCACTCCCCTGGCCTTTTTGAAGTAACCGGGCGCCGTGTACGCGACATCGTCCATCGTGAAACGACCGCCCGTCGCGACCTGACTGTCGGCGACAGCGACATGGGCGTCTACCTGGGCCCTTCCCGATACCGTCGCGGGCTTACCCGTTATGTTCCTGATGATCCCTGCATCGACGTATCCTTTGACAGAACAGCTGAGCCCCTTCGGGCCCCACCTGCCGTTTAACGCGAGACCTGTATCTTTCCCCGACACCGTTATCGTATTGAAGACCAGGTCCTGCCCGGACAGCTGGAACGGGCCGTGAACGGTGAAAGGCTGGCCTTTCCATTCGACAACGGCATTATTTATCTTTCCCGAACCACCCAGGGCAAGCGCTTTTTCACGTGAACTGTCGAGCTCGATAGTCCCGTCGGCGGTCCCCTGTTGAATGGCAACCTCCTTGAGGTCTACAAAATAGGGTATGTGCGTGAGATCGGCGGTGTATTTTCCGGCGAGGCGCACCCGGGACTTCTTGCTGAAAACGATCGTGCCCTTGAGGTCGTAAAATCGCGTTGCCCTGAAGGACACCCTGCCCTCCGAAAACGTCCCCTTTTCGTCCTCGATATCGAGGTTCCCCGAGATATCCGTGAGCTGGTTGCCGTTGTACATGGCGGTGATCTGCTTCAGTTCAAGGTCCGCAGTCAGCGGGCGGTCTTTCTCGTACGTCAATTTCTTCATCCTGAGAAAACCGTCTTTGACGTACGCCCAGATATCGTACCCGACCTCATCCATCTTTGCGTATTCTTTGACAACGCTCAAGGGGATCGAACCCGAAGTGATATCGATCCGGGCGAACGCAAAGTTCTTCATGTACGTATCGACCGTGAACGGGATGCCGGCGTATCCTGTATCATACACCTTTATAGCGATATCGGGCCCTTTTGCGGTAATGGTCGACTTTGCCCTGACCCTGTCAACGACAAGCGGTTTTTTAAGCCATGTGTCGCGCAGGGTGAGCCTGGGCGATTCACACGTCCCCGTCAGGGTGAGGGCCCCGTCGTACAATGTGAACTCACCTTTCCCGTTTACGACACCGGCCAGGATCCGGTCGATCTTCTCAAGACCGAAGGAGTCAACTTCTATCGACCCTTTGAACCTGTGCTTGTTCTTCTCGATAGTACTGCTTCCCACCACCCGCACCTTGCCGGCATGGTCGGGATCGCTGATAGAGGCGACAAACTTCGTCGGTTTTCTTGTGTTGATATTCTCGGCGACGATGGAACCCACAACGAACTTGCGGCCGTCGGCATTCACGATCCCGTTGCTTATTTCAAGAAGCCCGATCTTTGCCGTGACATCCCTGTTGCTCATTTTGAGCTTGCTCGTGACAGTCAGGTTGAAATCTTTCATCGATACGGTGTCAAAAAATATCCCGTTCGAAAGATACATCCTCGCGGATACGTGACCTATCTTTCCCGAAACCGGCCCTTTGAAGGAGAGGTTGCCAAGCTCGACGGACAGCGTCCCGTCGATGAAAAGAAAGTCGACCTTCTCGATCCGGACCGGAATCCCTGACCGGCTTAAGAAACCGGAGATGATCGTCGGCAGGTTCCGGGAAGCGACAAAGAAAGCCGATGCGAGAAGGACGACACACAATGCGGCTATGACTGCGGCCTTTTTCATTCCGGCGTCCTCGCGAGCGCGAAAAGGAGAATATCCGAAGACCCGGCCCTGACCAGGGTCCGGGCGGCCTCAGCTGCCGTATAGCCGGTCGTGAAAAGATCATCGATAAGCAGGATCCGCCTGTCCCTGACCCTATCGGGACCCTTTACCCGGAACGCCCCCCGTACGTTCTTCCTCCGCTCGTTCCTGGAAAGGCTGAACTGGTCCCTGACGCCTTCATTCTTGAGAAGCACGGCAGGATCCACGGGGAGGCCCGTAAGGGCCGCTATCTCGTCGGCGATGACAAAGGACTGGTTGAAGCCCCTCTCTCGAAGTCTTCTTTCCGATACCGGCACCGGTACGACCAGGTCGACCTCCCTGTCAAGGCCGTGAAATTTATCGGATACGAGTTGCACGAGCCGCCGGCCTATCTGTTTGGAACCCTGAAATTTAAAGGCATGGATGGCTTCCCGCACTGCCCCGTCGTACTCAAAACCAAAAAACCCGCGGCTAAACCACATCTTTGATCCGCTGCACGATGCGCACACGACAGACCGGCCCAGCCAGCGTCCGCACACGGGGCACACCTCCTCGTCCCTGACAATGCGGAACGCGGCAACGCATGTCCTGCACAGAACATCACCGTCTGCACCGCATACTCCACATGATTGGGGGTAAAAGAGACGTAAAGCTGAGTTGAGAAAACTAAGCACCGTACTTGTCGAGCCGCCCCCCGTGCGCGAGGGCAAGGGACATGAGGTCCTTGCTGTAAATCGTTCCTACGCTCCCGGCAAGGCAGTTTTTTTCGTGAAAGGCACGGCCGTCCGTTTCCCCGGTTTTCGTTACGATAAGGGCCGGCACCGGATGCCAGCTGTGACCTTTCAGCGGGCACGGCGTCGAGTGGTCCCCTGTAATAACGAGGGTGTGCGGATCGAGGCCGGCTATCTCGGGAAGGAACCTGTCGACGTTCTCGATCGCCTGTACCTTTTCCTCGAAATTGCCGTCTTCGCCGGCGAGGTCCGTTTCCTTGACATGGAAGAAGAAGAACTGATAATCGTTATAATTCTTTTTCAGGATCGAAACGGCTTCATCGTAGTTCGCCGGTTCATCCCTGACATCCATCCCGAGGACCTTCGCTATGCCGCGGTACATGGGGTACGTGGCGATGGCAAGCGCCTTCATGGCGAATTTCTCTGTGAACGGCGTGATGTCGGGCTTTAAGGAAAAACCGCGCAGAAGCGCCCCGTTCGCAACCGGCTCCGCCTTCAGAAGGACCATGACCCGCTCCATGAAGCTGTTGACAACGCGCGCGGAAAACCCGGCCTCCGGGGCCTTTGCCGACGTGTAGGTGAGCGGCTTGTTGTCTTTGTGGGGGTCCGCGTCTGTAAGTCTATCAGTGAGGTCCTTCCCTCTGAATATGACGGCGAACCGGTGGGACTTACCGGGTTTCACGATGACCTCGCAGCCTTCGACCTCTTTGATCTCCGAACTGATGAGCCCGCAGAGGCGCTCGGTCTCGGATGTGGGTATCCGGCCCGCCCTGCGGTCGGTGACGAGGCCCTCCTTGATGGTGCAAAAATTGGCACGGGCAGCGAGGTCGCCGTCCTTGAGCTTCATATTGAGCCCGAGGACCTCGAGCACCCCGCGCCCTATCTCATGGACTTGAGGGTCATATCCGAAAAGGCTCAAATGGCCCGGGCCGCTTCCGGGGGTAATGCCGACATCGACGGGAATGATCCGGCCGAGAACGCCCCTCTGAACAGCAAGGCCGTCCATATTGGGCTTTTTCGCCGCTTCAAGCGGGGTTTTCAGGTCAAAGGGCGGGTTGGGAATGTCCCCGAGGCCGTCCAGTATGAGAAATATAACCTTGTTGTCGTTTTTCAGCAGCAGTTCGTCCATCATGGCTCACCCCGCGTCCATTCAGCTTCTTCGTAGAGGGTGCGCAGCTCGGTCATATCGCCGTGCAGAAAGTCCTCTTTCTTGACATTTATTGTATTCCAGCTGTAGCAGCTTTCACAATAATCACTCCATTTTTCCTTGAGGGAATTGCATTTCGTGCAGACGAAAGGTATGTACACCGATTCATCCATAGGGAACGCGTTCTTGAACTCCTGGACGGCGTTTTCCAGTTCACCCCTGTGGACGTATGCCTCCGCCATCGCCCGGTGCAGCCCTTTGAAGTCCTCGCCTTCCGCCATGAGGGCATTGAGGGTGTCGATGGCCTCGTCGATCATTTCGAGCCTCAGGCACAACCGTGCGTACAGAAACGATATCAGGTGGTCATCGGGGGAGACGTCGAGGACCCTCCGGTAGATCTTGAGGATGACTTCAGGATCGCCCCTGTCAATGTAGAGGTCCTCCATCCTCAGGAGGAACTCTATGTGGCCGGTCTTGGTGTAACCCCTGCCGTAGATCCTTCCTGCCTCGTTCGGTTTTCCCGTCTTCTTGTACGTCTCGCCAAGCAGGATATACGCGGGTATGAACCGCTTGTCCTCGCTGATGATCTCTTTGAGCTCTTCAACGATCGTTTCAGCGTTCAGCTGGAACTGGTTATTGAAAAGGCCAACCGCCTTCTGATAACGGATCCCGATAAGGCGCTTCGCCTCTTCCTCAGTCTTGACGTAGCGCCGTATCTTCTTTTCGACATCGTATGCCCCGTCCCAGTCCTTTTTCCATATATACAGCTCACGAAGAAGGCGCAGGGCGTCAAGGCTCGATTCGTTAATACGCAGGATGTCTTTCAGCAGGGCTTCATTCCGCGCATAATCCCTGGCCTTCATGTTCAATCTGACCTTCTTGAACAGGATGCTCTCCACCTTGCCCAGGCTCGCTTCGGCAAGGTCGAGGGTTTCCCGGGCTTTGTCGTAATCCTCCATTGAAACGTAGATGTCGGACAGGGCGATGTACGTCTCTTCGCGGCCCGGGTTCCTGCGTGCCAGCCTGTCGAGATGCTCTATCGCCTTCTCGCGGTCGCCCTTGAGGTCGTAATGCTTCGCCTTTTCGAGGAGTTCCAGGTACTCTTCGCTCCTGCGTTCGGCGCGTTTCGCCATCCACGAGGTCACCACTGTTTTCAGATCGTAGAAAAAGCTGACGATGATCGATATGATCACCCCGAGACAGAAGGACGCAATGATGAACTCTGCGAGCGACAGTTCGATGGGGCGGGCCCCGCCGTAATAGAACTTTACATTCTCAGGGTTTAAGTGCGCAATATAGAAATAAAATACAAGAAACAGCGCGAGAACGAAAAAGAATATTTTATAGCGCATTTCCTTATAACCCTTTCTCCTCCATCTGGCGCTTACAGGTTATACAATAACGTGCGACGGGATTTGCTTCAAGTCTTTTCTCACTGATCTTTTCTTCACATTCTTCACAGATGCCGTACGTACCTTTGTTGAGCTTGTCGAGCGAATTGTCGATGTCCTTCAGGATCGTGAGATCGTTGTCGCTTATGCTCATAAGGATATCGGCATTATAGGTGTTGCTCGCTGCGTCGGCCATGTCCTGGATGCCGTCTGTGCCAAGATTATAGGAATCCTCTTTCAGTTTCTTGGCCTTGTTGAGGATATTCTCGCGCATCTTCAGCAGCCTTTTCCGGTACAACTCTATAGTCTGTTTATTCATTGCCCACCTCTACACCCTTCTTTTCTTTTTTTATCCTGTATTTTTTCGCCTCCAACCACAGGCTTTCAAGATCGTACAGTTCCCTGAGCGAGCCCAGAAAAATATGGACAATAACGCTCTGAAAATCAAGAATAACCCACCTTCCTTCATCGTACCCTTCCGACGCGGCGGGCCGTACCTTGCTCTCTTTCATTCCTTCGCGGATCCCGTCCGCGATCGTTCTTACGTGACGCTCACTCGTCCCGCCGGCGATGACAAAGTAATCGGCAATGTCCGTAAGGCCCTCGAGGTCCATCACCACGATGTCCGCCGCTTTTTTGTCGTCTGCCAGCCTGCCGAGCGTTTCGGCCAATTCTTCCGGTTTCATGTCAGGACCTGTACAACCCCCTTTCAATTATGATCTTCTCGACGGAAGGAGGGACCAGGTACTTTACGGACCTCGCGTCCTTAAGCAGCGCACGTACCTTCGTCGACGAGATGTCGATCTTTGTCACCGCGTGAAGGTATATCATTTTACCCGATTGATGCCTGTAAACATTATCGCCGTGCGCGGCAAGCCTGGCGCGCAGACGCCCGGGAAGCGCCTCAGGAATGTTCGAGCGCCCCGATGCCGGCCGCGTCATCACGATAAAGTTCGTATGGTAAAAAATCTCCTCATAATGGTACCAGGTATCGATGAGCGCGAACGCGTCGATCCCGATGATAAAATAGATATCATCAAAACGGCGCCCGAGCTTCTTGAGCGTTTCGATCGTATAGGAGACGCCGCCCCGTTTTATCTCAAGGTCGGACGCCTTAAAGAACGGGTTGCCCCTGATCGCTGCCTTGAGCATGATAAGGCGGTCCCCCGGGAGGGCCGCACAGTTCGCATCTTTGTGGGGCGGCAGGTGGGACGGGATAAAATAGACCGTATCCAGACGGAAATCCTCCCGTATCTCCTCCGCAACACGCAGGTGTCCCACGTGCACAGGATTGAAGGTTCCGCCAAAGACCCCTATTGCCATAAGGTTACCCTAAGTCCTTAACTGCCCGCTGCCGAACCCGATGAACTTGGTAACGGTGAGCTCTTCGAGCCCCATGGGCCCGAATGCGTGGAGCCTCGTCGTGCTTATCCCCATTTCGGCGCCGAGGCCGAGCTGAAAACCGTCGTTGAGCCGCGTCGACGCGTTGACGAGCACGAGCGAGGAGTTCACCTCGCGCAGAAATTTCCATGCCCTGTCGTAGTTGGTCGTGATGATCGCCTCGGTGTGGCCCGAACCGTACTTCCGGATATGATCGATGGCCTCGCCCATGTCCTTCACGACCTTCACCGACAGCGTGAGGTCCAGGTATTCCGCGTACCAGTCCGCATTCGTCGCCTTCTTGACGCCTTTCAGGATCGCCGCGGTCTTTTCGCAGCCCCTGACAGTGACGCCCTGCCGCTTGAGCTCCTTCCAGACCTTCGGCAGGAACGATTTCGCGACCTTCTCGTGAACGAGGAGGGTTTCCATCGCGTTGCACGTCGCGGGCTTCTGGGCCTTCGCATTTATTGAAACCTCTATGGCCGTTCTTTCATCGAATTCGTCATCGACATAAACATGGCACACGCCCTTGTAATGCTTGAGGACGGGTATCCGGGACCGCTCGACGATGCTGCGGATCAACGCCTCGCCGCCGCGCGGGATGACGAGGTCTATCTCCCCCTCCCGTTCGAGGAGCGAATAAATGAAATCGCGGTCGGCCGTCTCGACGAACTGGACGGCATCGGGCGGTATGTCCGATTCCTTGAGCGTCTCGACGATCAGCCTGTACAGGGCCCTGTTCGAATGGTATGCCTCGGACCCTCCCTTCAGGATGACGCAGTTGCCGCTTTTCAGGCACAGGGAGAATGCCTCCACGGTGACATTCGGGCGTGATTCATAGATGATCAGGATGACACCGATGGGTATCCTCATCCTTCCGACGAGCAGGTCGTTCGGTCTCTTCCAGGTCTTGACGATCTCGCCGACCGGGTCGGGAAGGGCCGCCACATCCTTGAGGCTCCCCTGCATCTCGCGCACGATCTTGTCGTCTATCCTCAGCCGGTCGATAAGGCTTTTCGCAAGCCCTTCCTTCTCGGCCGCCCGTATGTCCTTTGCATTCTCCTCGTACAGGTAATCCTGGTGCTTCCCCAGTTTTTCGGCGAGGCTTATGAGCACCCGGTCCTTCTCACCGGTCGTGGCGTGCGCCAGGACGTCGGATGCCGCCTTCGCTTTCCGGGCAAGTTTTTCAGCTTTCATATGACCACCATGTTGTCCCTGTGCACCACTTCCTCGGTATACTTGTACCCGAGCTCCTTTTCGATGTCGTGGCTCTTCAAGCCCTTTATCCTGTCCATTTCGGACGACGAGTAGTTGGCGATCCCTTTCGCGACCATTGTCCCCGATGCGTTCTTCATCTCGATGCAGTCGCCGCTCGCGAAATGGCCGTCTATCCGGGTGACGCCCGAGGGCAGAAGGCTCTTGCCGTTCAGGACGATCGCCCGCTCAGCGCCGTCGTCGACCCACACGGTACCCTTCGCCTTGAAGGCGAATGCGGTCCACCATTTGCGCCGCGCGAGCTTAAGCCCGGGCAAAAAGAGCGTCCCGACCTCCCTGCCCGCGAGGACCTTCAGGATGACGTCCTTCCTGCCGCCGAGGACGACCCGGGTCGGTATCCCGTACATGCCCGCCTTCTTCGCGGCCTCGAGCTTGCTTATCATGCCGCCGACGCTCTTCTCGCTTGCCGACTGTGCGGCGCTCCCCTCGATGTCCTGGTCGATTTTCCGGACGACAGGGATCATCTTCGCCTCCGGATGCCGGTTCGGGTCGCGGTCGTACAGCCCTTCCACGTCGGACAGGATGAGGAGCAGGTCGGCGGACGCTATCTGCGCGATCATGGCCGACAGGTTGTCATTATCGCCGAATTTGATCTCCGTGAACGAAAGCGCGTCGTTCTCGTTGATCACGGGAACGACACCCATCCTGAGAAGGGTATCGAGCGTATTGGTAAGGTTCAGGCACCTTGTCCTGTTCTTGATGTCCTCATGGGTCAGGAGGATCTGGCTGACCTTCATGCCCTTCTTCTCGAAGTTCTCGCGGTACATCTTCATGAGAAGGACCTGCCCGACAGATGCCAGGGCCTGCTTCTTTGCAATCTCCTTCGGCTTGCGGGTGATCCCTATGGTTTCCATGCCGCACCCGACCGCACCGCTCGACACGATGATGACCTCCGTGCCGGCATCCCTGGCCTTTTTCACCTGCCGGGCGATATCGCGTATCTTGCCGGAACTGATCTTCCTGCTGTCATCGAGAAGCACGGACGTTCCAATTTTAATAACAACGCGATTCATTCACAAAACCTTATCATGAATATTCTCTGCGGCACCGTCCGCGGCGAGGCCCTGTTTTAAGGATTGAATACTCCCGGAAATGGCCACCCTCAAGTCGTCGAGCCCCACCCCGGTACGGGCGCTCACGGTCACAACCTTCTCCCCGGAATGCTCGAGGTCTGCCTTGCTCCTGAGGGCCTTGTCGGCCGGCACCAGGTCGGCCTTGTTCAGGACGACAAGACGGGGCTTTGCAAGCATGGAATCCCTGTATGTCCCGAGTTCGTTCATGAGCGTCGCATAGTCCCCCTTCACGTCGTCCGAAGAAAGGTCAAGGACAATAAGGAGCGCTCCGGTTCTCTCGATGTGCTTCAAAAATGCGAGGCCAAGCCCTTTTCCCTGTGACGCGCCCTCGATAATGCCGGGGATATCGGCAATCACGAATTGCTTTTCTTCCTCTTCATCGTCGAGCACCCCGAGGCTGGGCCTTAGCGTCGTAAAAGGGTAATCGCCGACCTTCGGCCGCGCCTGCGTGAGGCGGGTGATCAATGTCGACTTCCCCGCATTCGGGTGGCCGACGAGCCCGATATCGGCGAGAAGCTTGAGGTCGAGGTAGAGGTAGCGTTTCTCGCCCTCCTCCCCGGGGTCGAACTCGAGGGGCGCTTTGTGCGTCGGCGTGACGAACCGGGCATTCCCCCGGCCGCCCCGGCCGCCGCCGGCCGCAACATGGGACTGGCCGTCCTTGAGGACCTGAAATAACACCACTGATGCGTCACGGTCGCTGACGACCGTGCCGAGGGGCACGTTTATTATGATGTCTCTGCCATCCCGGCCGGTCTTGTTCCTGCCCGACCCGGCCTTTCCATTTTCGGCTTTATAGGTGCGCTTGTATCTGAAATCATGGAGGCTTGCGAGGTCCTTATTGCCTGCTATGATAACGTCCCCTCCCTTTCCGCCATCACCGCCGTCAGGTCCGCCTCGCGGAACAAACTTCTCTCGTCGGAAACTTACACAGCCGCTCCCACCTCGTCCAGCTTCAACGTATATGGTCGCTTCATCAATAAACTTCATCAAACAGGGAGAACATGCGCCCTTCTTTTGTCACCTGATACGTCGAATTTCACGATCCCGTCGATCAAGGCAAAGAGGGTGTCGTCTTTGCCGATGCCGACATTCTGCCCGGGATGGATCTTCGTGCCGTGCTGCCTGACGATGATGCTTCCGGCCTTGATGGACTGTCCGCCGTATATCTTCACGCCGAGCCTCTGGCCCTGGCTGTCGCGTCCGTTCCGTGAGCTTCCGCCTGCCTTCTTGTGTGCCATTTTATGCCTCCACTACGATCTTTTCGACAAGAAGTTCCGTATAAGGCTGCCGGTGACCTTTTTTCACCTTGTAGTCTTTCCGTCTCTTGTATTTGAAGACCGTGATCTTCTTGTCCCTTCCCTGGGCAACGACCTTCCCGTCGATATATGCGCCTGAGACATAGGGGCTCCCGATGAGCGTTGCCTCTCCCGTGTTGACGGCAAGAACGTTCTCGAGCTTCACCGCGTCGCCTTCGGCACCGGCGAATTTTTCGAGCCTGACCTTCTTCCCTTCTTCGATCTTATACTGCTTGCCGCCGTTCTCGATGATCGCGTACATAATGATACTCCTTGCACTTAGGTTCTGAAAAAAACTACATATATTATGATAATGACGTTTAAAAAGTCAATAGAAACGAGCCAGATACGCCCCTTCGGCCCCAAAAGTATGGACTTTTAAAAGGCTATCCGTTATATTACATATCCATCGGGGCGTAGCGCAGCATGGTTTAGCGCACCTGCTTGGGGTGCAGGAGGCCGCAGGTTCAAATCCCGTCGCCCCGATATTTTATTTTCCAAGTACAGGTAATTCTTGCTTATCCTGCTTACCAACGATGACGGCATCCACTCGAAAGGCATCCTGACGCTCGCGAAGCACCTCACACGGAAGCACGACGTCTATGTGGTAGCACCCGAGAGGGAGCGCACGTGCGTCGCCCACGCGGTCACGCTCCACAAGCCGCTTCGGTTCCGTGAGGTTGCGGAACGCATGTACGCCTCGAACGGCACCCCGGCCGACTGCGTCCTTCTCGGCGTGAACGCCATCCTGCCGCGAAGGCCCGACTTCGTCGTGTCCGGCATAAATACCGGGCCGAACATGGGCCAGGACGTGAACTACTCGGGGACCGTCGCCGCCGCCAAGGAAGGCGCCTTTCTCGATATCCCGTCGATGGCGGTCTCGATTTGCGCACGCGGGAAGTTCCTCTTCGATGACGCCGCCGGGGTCGCCGCCGGGGTGATCGATGCGTTGTGCGAGGGGGAGGCGCCGGCCGGAACGTTTGCCAACGTCAATATTCCTAACCTTCCGCGCAGCATGCTCAAAGGTTTTTCCGTGACAAGGCTCGGCAAAAGAATATATAATGATATCGTCCACGAAAGAATCGACCCGCGAGGCGGAAAATATTACTGGATCGGCGGCAATGGTGATAACTACGAACGCAGGCGCGGTACTGACTTCTATGCGGTCGAAAAAGGCTTCGTATCCATTACGCCCCTTGGTCTTGATATAACGAACGTACGTTCGATGAAAATCTACAAAAATCATTTCAGAAGGAGGTCCCCATGAAGATAACGTTGTCCATCATCAAGGCTGATATCGGAAGTATCGGCGGGCATATCTGCCCCAGCAAACCGCTTATTGATAGGGTGAAAGAATTTGTCGCATCGGAGAGCAAAGACCTGGTGAGCGACTTCTTCGTAAGCCATACCGGCGACGACATCGCGATACTTTTCGCCCATTACAACGGCGAGGGATACGAGAAACTCCACAAGCTTGCCTGGGACGCCTTTATTGCCGGCACACAGGTCGCAAAGAAACAGGGCCTCTACGGCGCAGGCCAGGACCTCCTGAAAGATTCCTTTTCCGGCAACGTTAAAGGCATGGGCCCCGCGGTCGCTGAGATGGAATTCGAGGAACGCCCGAACGAGCCTTTCGTCATGTTCGCGGCGGACAAGACCGATCCCGGCGCATACAACCTGCCCCTTTATCTCATGTTCTGCGACCCCATGTACAACTCGGGGCTCATCCTCTCCCCGAACATGGCCAGGGGCTTCAAGTTCGCTATAATGGACGTCGCGAACACCGAGGGCGACAAAGTCATCGAGCTCGAGGCGCCCGAGGATTTGTATGATATCGCCGCATTGCTTCGCGACAACGAGCGTTATGTCGTCGAGAAGGTTTATTCACGCGAGACGGGTGAGATCGCCGCCTCGTGCTGCACGTCGCGCCTTCACAACATTGCCGGGAAATACACCGGAAAAGACGACCCCGTCATGCTCGTCAGATGCCAGGGACCTTTCCCGGCGACAGGCGAAGTTCTTGCCCCCTTCAACATCGGCCACTACGTTGCCGGTTTCATGCGCGGCAGCCACACCGGGCCGCTCATGCCGGTCAAGATGAACTCCAGCGTTTCCTTCTTCGACGGCCCTCCCGTCGTCGCCGCGATGGGCTTCTGCGTCCACGAAGGCAAGCTCACCGACCCCGCCGACTGCTTCGATCACCCCTACTGGGATTACAT
This sequence comes from uncultured Pseudomonadota bacterium, assembly GCA_937862865.1. Taxonomy (GTDB): domain Bacteria; phylum Desulfobacterota; class Syntrophorhabdia; order Syntrophorhabdales; family Syntrophorhabdaceae; genus Delta-02. The sequence continues at coordinate 35,991 of CALMFJ010000083.1, forward strand.
CAGGACAAACGTCTCCCGCAAAGCGACCGAAATTCGCCAGCAGGGCTTCTCCGGCGCCGCCATGCTCCCGTACAGCGAACTCGAATACGGCGGGATCGTGAAGAAGATGGAGAAGCTGGAACCGAAGTTTAAAGTGAGAAAATAAAGAACGTTCTACGTTCCGGGTTCTGCGTTCTACGTTAGAATCTGTGGCAAAATTTGTACTTTATTGAAGGCCATGTTAAGTTATTGCCTGACTTGACATGGCCTTTTTTTTGGCTTTATGAGGTCCTTAACGTAGAACGTGGAACGCAGAACGTCGTTATGAAATTCCTGATCGAGAACTTTGGCTGTCAGATGAATGACCTCAACCTCTCTCGTCATCCCGGCGGAAGCCGGGATCCAGGGTCTTTCTTTTGGCCCTGTCGGAAAATGGAGACCGAAAATAGGAACCAGACTTTAGATCCCGGGTCAGGCCCGGGATGACGATGAGGGGGATATCCCTGAATGTCTTTCAAAAGACACCGGGGATACAAACTATGAAATTGCAGGGGCAATAGCGGTATGCGCTTTTTGATCGAGAACTTTGGCTGTCAGATGAATGACCATGATATGGAGAAGATGGGGTCCGTCCTCATCGACCACGGGCATTCATTTGCGGCGGGCATCGACGATGCCGATATCGTCATCGTGAACACGTGCTGCATCCGCGAGAAGGCGGAGCAGAAATTTTACAGCCTCATGGGGAGGCTCCAGCATGTCCGCAGAAAGACGGGGCTTATCCTGGGGGTAACCGGATGCATCGCCGAGCAGGAGAAGGAAAACATCTTCGAGCGCCTGCCGTTCATAGATTTCTCACTCGGGCCGTCGAACATCCACAAGGTCGCCGAGGCGGTCGACAACGCGAAGGGAAACCTGCGGACCGGGGGCTTCGGCGACAACGCCTGCTCGCCGTCCCTTTTCATCAGGCCCCATAATACGCGGCAGGGCGTCAAGGGGTTCGTGACCATTATGAAGGGCTGCAATAATTTCTGCAGCTACTGCGTGGTGCCGTATGTCAGGGGCCGCGAAGAATCGAGGCCGGGCGCCGACGTACTGGCCGAGGTCAGAGAAATGGCCGGCCGGGGCATTGTCGAGGTCACGCTTCTCGGGCAGAATGTCAACTCCTACAATAACGGCGGCGGCGACCTCTCCTTCCCCGAGCTCCTTAAGGAGATCGACGCGATACCGGGGATCGAGCGGGTCCGTTTCGTGACGTCGCACCCCAAGGACATTTCCCGTGAGCTGATCCAATGCTTCGGAACCTTAGGGACCCTGTGCGAGTCTATCCACCTGCCCTTTCAGTCGGGTTCGGACCGGATACTCAAGCGGATGAACAGGGGGTATACCGCGGCCGGGTATCTTGAAAAGGTCGATGCCCTGAAAGAACAGTGCCCCGGCATATCGCTCACCGCCGACTGCATCGTCGGCTTCCCGGGGGAGACGGATGAGGATTTCGAACAGACGATGCTGCTTATGGAGCGCGTGCAATTTGACGGCATATTCTCCTTTATCTATTCCGCCCGGAAATTTACGGCCGCAGCAAAGCTGACCGGCCCTGTCCCGCCCCCGGTCGCGCACGAGAGGCTCGCCCGTTTTCAGGGGCGCCAGAGGGAGATAACCCTGGGATCCAACAAGAACATGGAAGGGAAAAAGGTGGAAGTGCTCGTCGAGGGGCCAAGCAAAAACTCTCCCGACGAACTCTCGGGAAGGACGCGGGCCGGGAAGATAGTCAATTTTAAGGGTGACCCGGACATGGTTTACAAATTAGTGGAAGTGGATATAATAAAAGGGTATGCTAATTCATTGCGGGGCAGGTGCGAAAGTGCCCCCGGAGGTAAGCAATGCTCAAGGAGATGAAGGTGGCCGGGATCACGGTTGACCCGTTCACGAATACGCCGATCGTCCTTTTGAAAGATGTGGAGGAAAAGGACGTCCTGCCGATATGGATCGGCCTTCTCGAGGCATCGAGCATCGCAACGGCCCTTGAAAATATCGACACCCCCCGGCCCATGACACACGACCTGATAAAGAACATCCTCGACAGTCTGGGTGTGAAGGTCCTCAAGATCGAGGTCAACGACCTCAAGGACAACACGTATTACGCGCTCATCCACATTGATGTCAATAAAGAGCGGATGGTCATCGATGCGCGCCCGAGCGACGCCATCGCGATCGCGCTGCGCACGAATGCGCCCATCTTCGTCGAAGAAAGCGTCATCCAGCGCTCTGCCAAGGTTGACCTCACGACCGAAAAAGAGGATAAAGTAGTTTCGGAGAGCAGTGATTGGGAGGACATCCTGGAGAACCTCTCCCAGGATGACTTCGGCAAGTATAAAATGTAGATTATGATCGACCTGCACACGCATACCCTGTTAAGCGACGGCGAGCTTCTGCCCATGGAGCTTGCCCGCCGGGCAAAGGTAAAAGGCTACACGATCCTTGGTATTTCAGACCATGTCGACATGACAACCATTGAAAACGTCGCGGCATCGATCCTCAAGATACAAAAATACGCCGAACTGCACGAAGGCATCACCGTCATACCGGGCTGCGAGCTCACGCACTGCCCCGCGAGGCAGATCGGCGAGCTTACGGCGCTTGCCCGCAAGCTCGGTTTCGCATACGTTGTCGTCCACGGGGAGACCATAGCCGAACCCGTCGAAAAGGGAACGAACGCCGCCGCGATAGAGGCCGGCGTCGACATCCTCGCGCACCCGGGCCTTATTACAGAAAAAGAGGTTGAAGATGCGCGGAACAGGGGCATCCTCCTCGAGATAAGCGCCCGTAAAGGACATTCGCTGACAAACGGGCACGTTGCGCGCGTTGCCCGGTCGCTCGGCGCGAGACTGGTCCTTAATACGGATTCGCACAGCCCTTCGGACCTGATAACCGACGAAGAAGGCATGCGTATCGTGCAAGGGGCCGGCCTTACTGTCGGCGACTTCGCGGAAATGCAGAAAAACGCCCGGGCGCTCGTGCGGAAGATAACGGGCTGACCCCTATGAAGCTCTCCATCAGCGACAGCATAAAGAACATCCCGTACTATCCCAAGGCCCTCATGTACGGCCACGAGGAAGGATGGGTGCGCCTTTCCTCGAACGAGAACCCCTACCCGCCGTCGGAAGCGGTCCTTGAAACCATTCTGGATGCGCTTTCCGCAGTCAACCGTTATCCCGGCGGGGAGAAGGAACTGAAGGACGATCTTGCGGCGCATTACGGGCTTGCCGGTGACAATTTCGTTATCGGCAACGGGTCGAACGAACTGATCGAGATGTCGCTGCGGGCCATGAAACACGACAGCCGGGACGGTATCATCGTCACTGAATCCTCATTCGCCTTTTACGAGATCGCCGCGAAGATCTACGGGTACACGGTAAAGAAGGTCCCCCTGAAAAACCTGACCACGGACCTCGGAGCGATCGCCCGTGCCATCGATGACCGGACGAGGATCGTCTTTCTCAACAACCCGCTCAACCCGACGGGGACCATGTATGAGGACAGGGAATTTGATGATTTTATCCGGTCCGTTCCCCCGGATGTCCTTGTCGTCGTCGACGAAGCGTACGCGGAGTTTGCACAAAACCCTCAGTTCCCCGGGACCCTGACATATATAAAGGACTATCCTGTCCTCATCTTCAGGACTTTTTCCAAGGCCTACGGCCTCGCCGGCCTGAGGGTGGGCTACTCAATCGGGGATGCGGACCTCGTTTCCTTCCTCGAGCGGACAAAACAGCCCTTCAGCATCAACCTCATCGCCTGCCTCGCCGCGCGGGCGGCTTTGAAGGACGAAGCCCGGCTTAAAAAGGTCCTCGATAACAGCGCTCAGGCGCGAAGTTTTTATTACGCCGAGCTTAAAGCCATGGGCCTCGAATACGTGCCTTCCGAGGCGAACTTTGTCCTCATCCGCATAGGTGACGGGGCGGAAGAGATCACCCGCAGGCTTTTCGAAAGGAAGGTCCTTGTCCGTTTCATGGGGTCCTACGGGTTTCCCGACTGCATCCGCATATCGTTCGGCACGCCGGCCGAAAACAGAAAATGTATTGAAGAGTTGAAAAAACTGACGTGACGGGGCCCGTCCCGGCAGGCCCCTGCCTGTTTCTTCTTTTGGATTTTTCAGAACATTATTTTTATCCGAACCTCCGTCCTTATGCAACAGGAAATCGGTCAAAGACCCTGCATGTAAGTTTTGCGGGAACTTTTTCGACGCATGCCGCGTCATACACATTACGACGCACAGATACGGCGGAGGAAAGGATGAAACTGAAAAGTTTAATGATCGTGCTGCTGTTCGTGATACTCACCGGATGCGCGGTCGCCCCGGTGGACCGGTACTATGCATCGGAGCCGTACTATGCGGCGCCGTGTTGTCCTCCTCCTCCCTGCTGCAGGCCTGTGTATGGTCATGGAGGATCTTACGGCTACTACGGAGGCGGACACGGCGGTCACCGCGGGCCCGGCCCCCGGCACCACAGGTAAGCCATGTACCGTTCAGTTCCCCACAACAACCGTTCTTAACACCTCGTCAACACTGATCGCACCCTCCTTGAGGAGGATAAGACAGTAATCCTTGAGGGATATCATGCCGGCGGCGAGGGCCGAATCCCGTATCTCGAGCGTGCTCGCACCTTCTGCGATAAAGTGCCTGATATCTTCGTTGACGTTGAGGACCTCATACACGCCGACCCTGCCCTTGCTCCCGGAATTCCTGCATGCATCGCAGCCTTTCCCCCTGTACAGCGTCGTACCCCCGGGGATCCCGAGATACTCGCACGCGGCCGCATCCTGGTATGCTTCCTTGCAGTTCGGGCAGATCTTCCTGACAAGCCTCTGGGCGACAACCCCGATGATGGACGCGGAAACCAGGAACGGCTCTATCCCCATTTCCGTCAGACGCATGAACGTGCCGGGGGCATCGTTGGCATGGAGGGTCGTGAAGACAAGGTGGCCCGTCAGTGCTGCTTCGACGGCGATCTTCGCAGTTTCCTTGTCCCTTGTTTCGCCGACGAGGATGACGTCCGGGTCCTGCCTGAGGAACGCCCTTAAGACCCGGGCGAAGTCAAGACCGATGTCGTGATTGACCTGGATCTGGTTCACACCCCGCAGATCGTATTCGATCGGGTCCTCCACGGTGGATATGTTCCTCTTCACATCGTTGATCTCCGCGAGAGAACTGTAAAGGGTCGTACTTTTGCCCGAGCCTGTCGGTCCGGTTACGTAAATAATGCCGTAGGGCTTCTTGATCATCTCCCGGACGATCCCTAGGACCGGGGGGTGCGTGATCAGTTTATCGAGACCGAGGGTCGTCTGCGTCTTGTCCAGGATCCTTGTACATATCTTTTCGCCAAATTTGGCCGGGACGGTCGATACACGGAAGTCGATGGATTTGTTCCCCATCTTGATCGTTATCCTCCCGTCCTGGGGAAGTCTGCGTTCCGTGATATCAAGTTTCGAGATGATCTTCACCCTGCTTATCAGGGGAAGCTGGATCTTTTTGGGGAGCACCATGTCTTCCTGGAGGTCGCCGTCGACCCGGTACCGGACCCTCACCTCTTTTTCCATGGGCTCGATGTGGATATCGCTGGCCCCCTTCTTCAAGGCCATGGCGATGATGCTGTTCGTCAACTTGATGATCGGGGCGCCTTCGGCCTCTTTCTCGATATCGGGGATGCCGAGGTCCTCGTCGCCGCCCTCCTCGAGAGCGAATTCCTTCAGAATGTCCGACTGGATGTGGTCCATGGAATCGACAAAGCTTTCGATATCGAGAGAATCGTCCGACTTGACCAGGGATTTGTATTCTGAATCCATGAATTTCAAAAAGTCGTCCTCGGCGACAATGACGAGGTCGAAGATCACTTTCGGGTATTTCTGCTGCACCGAGCGTTTTATCTCGTCGATGGCCGTGACATTGCGGGCATCGACGACGGCCAGCGTGATCTTTCCGTTCGTATAGGACGTGGGCAGCATCTTGTGCTTGCGCACCAGCTGTTCGGGAACGCAGGCCATGATGGCCTCGTCATGCTTGAGCGTCTGAAGGGAGACGGTCCCGGGGGATTCCCTGTTCTTCATCTCCTCGATGCGATCTGCGACGATCCTGCTCAAGGCGATCGACAGGGACTGGTGTTCGTGAAGCAGCACGTCAAAATCGTTCTTCATGAGGACCAGTACTTTCGTGTTGCCGGTCGCCATGACGGTCGCCGAACGGGGATTTCCCGTGAGCAGGGCCATTTCCCCGAATGCGGCCCCGTTGTTCAATGTCGTGATGGTGACGTCGAAGTCGTTGTTCTTGGGGTCCCTCTTGCGTATCTCCACCTTGCCGTCAACGATGAGGAACATGGCGTCGCCCGGCGAGCCTTCACGGACGATCGCATGATTGGGCGGGTACGACCTCTCGATCATTCTCGCGGACAGCCTTAGCAGTTCCTCGTCGGGAAGGTCGCGGAAAAAATCCGTATTCTTTAATAATTCTATCCTGTTGACACTGGGCATGTTCATTGCGGGCATACTGCGTACCTCCCTTACCTAATAATACCGAAGTGCGGCTATTTTTTGAAGTCCGGCGCGCACATCTCCTCTACCCCCGGCGCCGGGTTCCCGGGCTACCCCGCCTGCCCCTTTTTCCTTGCGATCCCGTCCAGGACACGCTGCCTTGCTTGCGGGCCCCACCCGACGATCATCTCCCCGTTCATGTCGATCGCGGGAACGGCGGTGCGACCGGTCAGCTTCCTCAATTCCGCCGCCCCTGCAGGGTCATTGGCGACATCGATCTCGGTATATGCGATCCCTTGCTGCGAAAGAAACTCTTTCGCCTGGTTTGCGTAAGGTCACCGCGATGTCATAAACAGCCTTACTTCACTTTGAGCGACCTCAGCACGCCGGGGAGGGTTTTGTTTCTTCATGAACCCATGCCCGTAATAGACGATCGCTATGCATACAAGCCCTATGACGATCACTGTCGAGACGGCCGATCTTTTCCTCCCGGCCGCGGTGCCGGGGAGCGCACTGCCGGGCCTGCGGCAGCTCGCCGGCCCCTGTGGCGGAATGTTCCTTTCGGACCAGTATTTCTTGACGATCTCGTAGGCTGAACTCACCTCTTTCAGCTTCAGCCAGGCCTCCTGCCGCGAAACCGGGTCATCGGATGATTGCGCGGCCTGGCACTTACGCACCAGTTCACGGTACTTCGCTTCTATTTCGGTTATTGACGCCGATTCGGGAATTTCCAGGACCTTGAACATCCTCCCGGTGAGTTCATCCATTTCATCCCTCCTTAATGCTCCCCGCCTTTTCAAAATACAGGGGGCAGAGTTCCGACGAGCCCGGAACGTATTCCCGGCACACCCTGGGCCGTGTCTCATAAATTTCGCAGGAACACAACCCACCGTCACAACGCAGATAGAAGCAATGGTCCACCTTCGTGCCCGACCTCGAAATTATCCGGTCGCCCGCCCAGAAGACACTGTTGCCGTCGAGCCTGGCGAGGATATCGGTCCGGCCTTCTTTTTCCCACCTTTCTCTGTCCCCGGTATCCGCATATGCGATCATATCCACGCTGCAGCAGGCTCCGCACCGGCGGCAGGCTATTGTGCGGGTATCCTCCATGTCCCGTCGTTATTGTAGCACTTTCGTTGCGGGCCGTGCAGAAAAATCAAGGGACGCGGGGGTATTGCCCCTGTCTTCGTCATAAAATATGCTGAGGAATTTCTGCAGGAAGAGAGTTCGGGATGGAGAGGATTCTTGCCTGTCACAAAAAGAGCGGGCCCCGAAGGGCCCGCCGGATATCAGTTATTTCTTTTTGGCTTTCGCTGCCGGTTTCGCCTTCGCAGCGGCTTTTTTCGCCGGGGCCTTCGCGGGCTTTGCCGCGGCCTTTCCATTGACGGCAGCCTTTAATGCCGCACCCGGGGCAAACCTCGGGACTTTCTTGGCGGCTATCTTGATCTCCTGTCCCGTCCGGGGATTTCTCCCCTTCCTCGCCTTCCGGGAACTGACAGAAAACGTTCCGAAGCCGACAAGCGTCACTTTATCACCTTTCTTGATTGCCTGGGTTATGCTGCCGATGACAGTTTCAAATGCCTTTCCCGCCGCTGCCTTTGATATCTTTACTTCCTCGGCTACCTTTTCGATGATCTCTGCTTTGGTCATTTTACCCCTTCCTTATATAGAGATATATCTATGCTTATCAGGCATCGCGAAGCCGCCTGTTGCGTAAGGATCGACTCAATGTGTGGCTATAAAAAATATTTATCATAGCTATTGGAAAATTCAAGGTTTTTCGTAAGAAAAATGACATATGGCCTTACTTTTCCCTGTATTTTTTTCGAACGTTGGTCCCGCGGCCCTTATTTGCTTGCCAAATCATGCGATTTCCACGATAATTCGGGATAATGCAGGCTACAGGCGATAGGGATAATTCCCATTGCCCGTCGCCTATTGCCTGTAGCCTGGCCTTATCATGAACGTTCTCAGATCATACCGTTTCTCGGTCATACTGATAGTGTCGGTGGTCCTCGGCGCCGTCATCGGGCTTATTTTCGGCAAAAGCGCGACCGCGCTGAAGCCTCTCGGCGATGTCTTTCTCAACCTTCTTTTTACGGCAATCGTTCCTCTCGTATTCTTTTCGATAGCTTCGGCGGTATCCGGTATGCCCGATATAAAGCGGCTGGGCCGGGTCCTGTCGGGCATGATCGCGGTGTTCGTCGTGACAGGGATTATCGCATCTATCATTATGGTGATCTGCGTCCAGGTCTATCCGCCCGCGCGCGGGGTCGTGATCGATTTCGGCGCAAGGGTCCAGGTCGATCATTTCAAGACATCGGAGCATATTGTCAGGGCTTTCACGGCGACCGATTTCACCGAGGTCCTTTCCAAGAAGAACATGCTTGCCCTGATCATTTTCTCGATACTTGTCGGGCTGGGAACGGCTGCGGCGGGCCAGAAAGGGAAAGTGTTTTCCAGTTTTCTCGCTTCCGGGAACGAAGTAATGATGAAGGTCATCTCCTTCATCATGTATTACGCACCCATTGGCCTGTGCGCCTATTTCGCTCATTTTATCGGCACCTACGGCTCTGACCTTCTCAACGTCTATTTCAGAGGTATGGCCCTCTACTACCCTGTTGCCGCCCTCTACTTTTTCCTCGCGTTTTCATTATATGCTTACATAGCGGCCCAAAGGCCCGGCGTCCGGAGATTCTGGCGAAATATCATGCCGGCCAGCCTGATGGCGCTCGCCACGGGAAGCAGCATCGCCACGATACCGTGCAATCTCGATGCGGCAGACAGGATCGGCATCCCCCGGGACATAAGCGAGGTGGTCATCCCCATAGGCGCGACCATGCACATGGACGGTTCGTGCCTCGGGTCCATCCTGAAGATCGCCTTCCTTTTCGGTATTTTCAATATGAATTTCAACGACCCCGTGACCATGCTCCTGGCCGTCGGGATCGCCATCCTCTCAGGAACGGTCATAACGGGGATACCCTCCGGCGGCGTCATAGGGGAGATACTGATACTATCCCTCTACGGCTTCCCGCTCGAAGCCCTGCCTATCCTCTCGATGATCGGAGCGCTCATCGACCCGCCCGCCACAATGATAAACGCCGTCGGTGACAATGTCGCCAGCATGGTCATCGCACGATGGGTAAATGGGAAAGAGTGGTTTCAAAAAGACAGGCAACAGGCTATCTGTTGAGTGCCAGGACATCGTGCACACTTTTTTGTGCCGGGACATCGTG
>CALMFJ010000084.1 GCA_937862865.1 uncultured Pseudomonadota bacterium
GGATCGATCTCAAGAAAGGAAAGCTCACCTGTTTTGCCGACAGGCTGAAGCTCTACCAGGTGATCCACAACATACTCAAAAATGCGGCGTCCTACGAAAAGGACGGCGGCACTGTGAGCATAGACGTGCGCCGGGATGAAAAGAACATTTCCATCGTGATCTCGAACAGGAATTCCCGGATACAGCCGGAGGATTATGATTCCATCTTCAAGCCTTTCTTTACGAAAACGAAAGAGGGAAAGGGACTGGGGCTTTTCATCGGGATGCGCAACATGAAGCTCCACGGCGGAGATATCAAGGTCGACAGCTCGGATGCCGGGACCTCGTTCACGATCGAACTGCCGGTACAGAAGGCCAGCGGGCAGGCGCGGGAGAAGATGCCGGCGTAATTCGCCGGATGATGATATGTTCAAGGAAAGCATGAACGAACGGATCGTAATAATAGAGGATGACGCAGGCGTACGGTTCTTCCTCGAGGAGGCCCTGAAAGGGGAAGGCTACGGGATAAAGGCCTTCGAAAGCTACGAGGATGCCTATCGTTCGATCGGGAACAACACCGACCTCGTCATCATGGACATAAGCCTGCCGGGGCTCGACGGCCTGTCCGCGACGAGCGCGATCAAGGCGAGGCATGACGTCCCGATACTCATCATCACCGCCTACGGCACGAAAAAGAACGCACTCGAGGCCATCAAGAGGGGGGCGACGGATTTCTTCGTGAAACCCATACTTCTCGAGGAGCTGAAGGTCATTCTGAAAAGGGTGCTCGGTACGCGGCGGCTGAAAAAAGAAGTGGAGCTCCTTCGCGAGAAAGAACTGGAAAACCATGTTTTCCACGGGGTCGTCGGAAAGTCCCCGCAGATGAAGGATATCTTCAAGGAAGCTCAGAAGATAGCCGGGAAGGGGCTCAACGTTCTCATAACCGGCGAGACCGGCGTTGGAAAAGAGGAGGTAGCGAAGCTCATCCACGTACTGTCGAAGCGCACGGGTGAGTTCGTCGTTGTCAACTGCGCGTCGATACCGGACAATCTCCTGGAGAGCGAGCTTTTCGGCTACGAGAAAGGGGCTTTTACCGGCGCAACCCAGCAAAAGGCCGGGAAATTTGAGGTGGCCCACGGCGGGAGCATCGTCCTCGACGAGATAGGCGAAATGAGCCCGTACCTCCAGGCAAAGCTCCTGAGGGTCGTCGAAAAGCAGGAGATAGAGCATCTCGGGTCCACAAAGACGGCCAGGGTCGATATCCACGTTATTTCCACGACGAACCGTGTCCTGGAACAGGAGATACAGGAAGGGAAGTTCCGGGAAGACCTCTTCTTCCGGCTGTCCCAGATACACATCCACATCCCGCCATTGCGCGACAGGAGCGACGATGTCCCCGTCCTCATCGATTATGTCCTCAGAGATATAGAGAACGGTACGGGCAGGGTCATGACCGTGTCCGAGGATGCGGCGAAGGTCCTTCTCGACTATGCCTGGCCGGGCAATGCCCGCGAGCTTATCGGGACGATCAAGAGGGCTTCGGTCATGTGCGACGGTGACGTCATCGGCCTCGACGACCTGCCGCTGCACCTTCGCACCAAGCAGTTTCTTTCCGGTTCCGTCAATTCGTACACTTTGCTCGACGACGCCATCTCCGCGCTCGAAAAGACGATGATCATCGACGCCCTGAAAAGATCGAACGGGTCCCGGACGAAGGCGGCGCAGCTCCTCGGGATCTCCGACCGGAGCATGTGGTACCGTGTGAAAAAGTACGAGATCGGGACATGACCTTACAGTGAGAAGCTACAAAAATTGTAGGACGTTCTTACAAAAATTGTTGTTTGATTCATCAAATTGCAAAATGAAGATGTAAGGTGCCCCCTTTATACACTTAATTTGTTGCATTTTAGCGCGTGGGGCGGTATAAAAGGCTATTCGTTGAGCAAAGTTGGATGGCACTGTATTTGCAATACTAATAAGGCAGCGTTTACGGCACACACCAGGAGGATATTCATGAAGACCCTTAAGAATGACAAAGGTTTCACCCTGATAGAACTGATCATCGTCATCATCATAATCGGTATCCTCGCTGCCGTCGCCCTGCCGAAATACCTCGAGATCAAGCAGGATGCCGGTGACGCAACGGCAAAAGGCGTCCTGAGCGCCCTGCGCGGGTCGAGCGGTATCCTGTTTGCGCAGTACAACATCAAAGGTACAGCCGCCGCTTATACCATGGGTGATATCATAGGGGCCGCAAGCATTCAGGGAGTCACGCTTGCCGGTACAGATGCAAGCCAGGTCCAGGTCCAAATTCCCGGCGCGGCTAACTATACGTTGACGATAAATGTCGCGGCCGTGCTTCCGACCACTCCTGCATCCATCGTCTGTTCCGGCGCGTCTGCGGGCACGCCGGCCGACCGCTGCACGACATGGTAAAGGTATAGGGCCCCGGCAGGAATATTTCGTACCCCTATGATTTGAACCGAGCCAAAAACATCTTTGCCCTCTTATTCTTTCTGTTTCTTGGCGTTATCTATTTTCACCCGATGCTTTCGTCGAAACTCATCTTCTGCGAAAGAGACCTTGCGCCCTTCTTTATCCCTCCGAAATTTCTCTGGGTCTCCCAGGTAAAGGGCCTCGTATTCCCGTTCTGGAACCCTCACAATTATTCGGGCATCCCGCTCCTCGCGACGCTTCAGCCGGGCGTATTCTACCCGCCCCACATCTTCTACCTTTTTCTCCCCTTCAACCTCGTGTGGAACTGGCTCATCATCTTGCACTTTGTCTTCGCGGCCTTCACGACGTACGCGTTCCTGCGCTACATGAAAGTCACGGCGCTGTCCTGTGCGGTCGGGGGGATGGTCTTTATGCTTTCGGGCTACCTCCTGTCCGTTCACAACCTGCTTCCCCAT
>CALMFJ010000085.1 GCA_937862865.1 uncultured Pseudomonadota bacterium
TACCCCGTATAATACATACAGGTTCAAGGGTTACCCGGCCGGTCCCATATGCAGCGTCTCGAAGGCGTCGATCCTGGCCGCGCTTGACCCCGCTCCGGTCGATTATCTCTACTTCGTTTCGAAAAACGATGGCACCCATGTCTTTTCCCGGGACATGGCTGAACATAATAAGTACGTAACCATGTATCAGAGAACCAGGACAACACATTAATAAGGAGGAATGTATGGCAAAAGATGTTGCAGTTATCGGCGTTGGCCAGACGTACTTTGTCAGGGGCTACGAAGGCTCCATCAGGGAACTGGCCTTTGAAGCCTTCAGAGAAGCGATGCAGGATGCGAACCTTACCACGAAGGACGTGGACGCATCCATATTCTGCTCCGCCCCGGAATATGACAAACAGAGGTCGCCGGCCGGCGTGTTGGCTGAGTACCTTGGCCTTGTGCCGCAGCCGACATTCTATGTTGAGACAGTTTGCTCGTCAAGCACCGTCGGCGTCAAGATCGGCTACAGTATGATCAAGGCCGGCCTCCACGACATCGTCGTAGTGCTCGGTTTCCAGAAGATGTCGGAGATCACCTCCGCCGAATCCCAGGAGAGAATGGGGCGCGGCGGCGATATCCAGTGGGAAGCCCCGTTCGGCACAATGATGCCTGCCTACTATGCACTGTATGCTCAGGCATACCTCGCAAAGAACGGCCTTACCCTTGATGACCTCAGGGACGTCAGGGTCAAGGCGGCAACCTACGGCCAGATCAACGAAAGGGCCGTCTACCGCAAGGGCGTGAAACCGGAAGATTTCGATCCCAATAACCCGGATGCCAAGATGGCAGGCCCCGTTGCATCACCTCTTCGCGTCGGCGACTGCTGCGCGAACGCAGACGGCGCATCATGCATCATTCTTGCAAATGCCGAGAAAGCAAAGGCCTTCCAGAAGAAACCGGTCTGGATCCTCGGCATAGGCGCCGCATCGGAAGTGGTCAACATGGCATCCCGCCCCGACTTCTCAAAGGGCATCCAGGTCGCCAAGGCAGCTGCCGGCCAGGCCTATAAAATGGCAGGCCTCGGCCCCAAAGACATTAACGTGGCCGAAGTCCACGACTGCTTCACCATTGCAGAGATCATGGCATACGAAGGCCTCGGATTCGCACCGGAAGGCGACGGCAAGCAGCTTATCCGCGAGAAGGCAACCTACAAAGAAGGCAGGATCCCCGTCAACGTTGACGGCGGCCTCCTCTCAAAAGGTCACCCCATCGGAGCAACGGGTGGCTCGCAGATCCGGACCATTGTCCTTCAGCTCAGGGACGAAGCCGGACCGATGCAGGTAAAAAATCCTCAGATCGGCCTCAACCACAACATTGGCGGTGTAGGCCTTTACGGAAACGTCACAATTTTTGGGAGGGACTAAGATGGGATTCGATAAATTTGGAAGAAAAAGCTTCACCAGCTTCACGAAAACCGGAAAATTCGTAGACCTCCTTGCCGAAGGCAAGGTCGAGGGAACGGTCTGCAAACAGTGCGGCGCCAAGTATTTTCCGCCGCGCGCCGACTGCGCAAAATGCTTATCCAAAGACTACGATTGGTTCGAACTGCCCGCGAAAGGTACGCTGGAAACATTCACCACGGCCATGTACGCACCGTTCGGTTTTGAGGCCGACGCACCGTACACGATGGCAGTCGTCGATTTCGGAGACGGCCTGAAAGCCTTCGCCCGCCTCGCAAAGGACTTCGCCGAACCGAAGATCGGCATGACCGTGGCGGTAAAGCCCCTGAAATACGAAGACGGCCAGCTGACATTCGAAATAACAAAAGCATAACAAAACATAGCCCAATAAAAAAGGCCGCTTCCGGGCGGCCTTTTTTATTGATACTCCCTGCCGTCACCCCGGCGAAGGCCGGGGTCCAAGGTTTTTCTGTATCTTATCTTTCCCCATGCCAGGGTTGTGAAGTGCATCAAGGACAAACCTTAGATTCCGGTGTCACGCACCGGAATGACGAATAAAATATTGAAGGCATAGTCTCTTCGCCAGTATGACAGCGGGAAAATCGCCCTTTCTTTCTTTGGCTGTTTCTTTTACAATTACCTGACAAAGGGGAAACATGACCAAAGAATTCATCCTCGAGATATTCAGTGCCGCGGCGATGCAGCGGTGGAACGACAAGATCCGGCCGGTGGAGCTCAAGGAGCTGGATAAACAGGCGCACAAGATGACGATTGCGTACTTCCTCGGGAAATTCGAGGAATCGACCGAGGGGTTCAGCTGGCTCGAGATCATCGAGGGAGGGCTTTTCGAGTTTCTCGAACGCCTTGTTATAACGGACCTCAAGCCCCAGATATTCAACAGGATCAAGGAAGACAGGAAGAAATACCGTGAACTGACCGGATGGGTCTTCGCGAAATTGGAGCCCATTCTCGCCCCGCTGGGAAGGGAATTTGTCGAACGTTTCCAGCATTATTTCGCAAGCACCGACAACACCGTCAACAAAAGGATCATCAACGCCTCACATTTTTATGCGACGCGCTGGGAGTTCGACATCATCGAACGGGCCAATCCGGCCGGGTACGAGATCCCCGAGATCAGGAGCTTTCTCCAGGAGCGCCAGGAGCGTTACTACGATCTTGCCGGTATCCAGCAGCTCGCCCTGTTCCAGAAATACCGGAACTTCCTCGACCTGTGCGGACAGCTGCGTTTCCAGTACCGCTGGAGCCACATAAACATGATACCCCGCACGTCGGTGCTGGGACACATGCTCATCGTTGCCATCCTCGCGTATCTTTTCTCGCTGCAGATCGAAGCATGTCCCAGACGCTGCTTTAACAATTATTTCACCGGGCTGTTCCATGATCTCCCCGAGGTCCTGACACGCGATATCATATCGCCCGTCAAACGGTCCATCGAGGGGCTCGACTCCCTCATCAAGGCCTATGAGAAAGAGCAAATGGACAAGGAGGTATTCAACCTGATCCCTCCCGACTGGCATGACGAGATGAAAACCTTCACCGAGGATGAATTCTCGAGCATTGCCGATGTCGACGGCGTCATTGTCAGGACGGACACGGAAACAATAAGCCGGCAGTACAACGAGGACCGGTACAACCCCCGTGACGGTGCGATGATCAAGGCGGTCGATGACCTGGCCGCATATGTCGAAACATACTGTTCGCTGGAAAATGGGGTCCGGTCGCCTGAACTCGCACAGGCGCGCAGGTCGATACGAGACAAATACCGTGATACGGTCATCGGGAACATCCTTTTCCATGCCCTATTCGCACAATTTTGACCGGTCATGGTACATAATTGTTTGACCGGCCCGACAGAACGCATCGTACAGTTACCAGCGCAAAGATGCCGAAAGCCCTTCATAAGCCGGTAAAGGGCCCTCTTCATTTCACGACAGGGCTCCATGTCTTACGGATTCATCCGTAAGACCATCACCACTTTCCCCTGGATGCGGACATTCGCTGCGTCGTGGAACACGGGCAGCATGTAGGGATTGCACGGCTGAAGCCGTATCTTTTGGCCCTTTTCGTAATAGATCTTTTTGAGGGTCACTTCCTGCTCGCTCTCGAGCCAGCACGCGGCGACCTCGCCGTTGTTCACGGAATCGGCCTCTTCCATCACCACAATGTCAGAATCGGCTATCATGGCGTCCACCATGGAATTTCCCCTGACCCTGAGCGCAAAGAGGCGCCTTCCTTTCCGCATTATATCGCGCGGGACATCGATCATCTCCTGGCCGGCGGCGCTTTGCCTGTCCATGGAAGGCACGCCTATCGGCTGGCCGGCTGCGATCACCCCAAGGAGCGGCACACAGGCAGGCCCTTCCTCATCCCCCACGAGGCCGATGCTGCGCGATCGGACCCTGTCCCTCGTGATCAGCCCGGCCTCCTCAAGCTGTTCCAGGTGATACTGCACCACGGACGGGCTTTTTATTCCGCAATGGCCCGCAACCTCACGCACGGACGGTGAATAACCATTGTCACGCCTGAACACCCTGATAAATTCAAGTATGTTTTCCCGGGTATCTGTTTTTCTGACCATAGAACAAGTGTACTACAAACAGGGAAAAATTTGAAGCAAATTTTTCCCTGTTTGCGTTCTACGTTTTAGGTTCTACGTTAAAAAATACATTTTCGAAATTAAAGTGTTTTCCTAATAATAACAGAATTCTTCTGAAACGTAGAACGTAGAACGCGGAATGCGGAATTAAAAAAAGTGCTTGCCAAATTAGAACATATGTTCTAATATTACCTTTATGCGTGCTGCCTGTCTTTATATCCCCCATTTCTATTGCCAGATCGAATACGGGAAGGATCCTTCCTTACGAAACAGGCCTGTCGTGATCGTGGGCATGCCCGAGGAAAGAGGGTTTATCATGGATTGTTCAGAAGAGCTTGCCCGAAGAGGGGTTGTTCCCTCGATGCCGCTTAAAGACGTCTATCATCTCTGCTATGATGCAACGCCGGTACTCGCACGCAGGAAGGAATACGGGACCGTATGGGAAGACATCCTCTCTTCTATCGCGGAGATAACCCTGCGCATCGAGCCAAAAGAACCGGGCACGGTATTTCTCGATATCACGAGGCTTCCCGGTATGTTCACAAGCGAAGAGCGGATCGCGCGCGCCCTTACCGACATGGTGTCCGAAAAATTCGGGCTCGATGTCACAATGGGCGTCGGCAATTCCCGATTCCTTAGCCATGAGGCCGCCTCGTCGGCGCCGGGCAATGTGCGTGTCGTTCCCCCGGGTACGGAAAGGGATTTCCTCTCCCCTGTCGGGATAGACCGCCTGCGGGTACCGGACGGCATTCGCGAAAGGCTGCATCTTCTCGGCCTCGATTCATTGGGACAGATAAGCGCATTTACATTGTCCGCCCTCACCTCGCAATTCGGGGCTGCGGGGAAAGAACTATGGGAGATCGCGAACGGGGTCGGCGACCAGGGCAGGATACCCTGCGCTTTCACCATCACCGATATAGACCGGGAAATGGTCTGTGAAGGGCCCGTCTGTTCACGGCAGGAGATCAAGGCCGCCCTTCTCGAACTTCTCGACGGGCTGTGCCGGGAACTCGAGGAGCTGGGTAAGGCCTGTCGCATGATAAAGCTCGTTTTCGACCTCGAGAACAGGACGTTCTTTGAGAAAGATTTTTTTATGCACGGCCCTACGGCACACAAAGACGACATGCTGCTGAGGATCATGGCGGGACTCGAAGGGGCCGAGTTTTCAAGCCCGGTCAGGATAATGAGCGTACGCGCCGGGGCCCTTGTCAATTACACCGGGAAACAGGAAAGGCTTTTCCGGAACCGCAGCGGTATTGAAAAGAGCATGACCGAGATCAGGGGATTCTTAAGAACAAAATACGGGTCGATGCCGCTTGTGCGCGCTGTCAGGAACGACAGTGCGGCCCTCCTGCCCGACGACAGGTTTATCTTTGTCGAACCATGAAAGCTTCACCCTTCGGCCCCGAACCTCTACCCGTTATTGCCGTTAAAAACAGGCCGGTATGGGTCATTCTCAGAAAGAAGAAACAGAAAGTTCAGAGAATCGTCAATATCTGGCGGATCGACGACGCCTGGTGGCGCAAGCCCGTTGCCCGTATGTACTACGCAATTGAACTTGAAAGCGGCAGCCGGATAACGGTTTTCCAGGACCTTGGGTCGGGTGACTGGTACCTGCAGAACTGGTCCGTCTGAGGCCCCATGTACACCGAACTGCATGCCCATTCAAATTTTTCTTTTCTCGACGGGGCTTCGCCGACGCACGCCCTCGTCGAGCGCGCCGCGTCCCTTGGCATGAAGGCCCTCGCCATCACCGACCATGACGGGCTCTACAACGCATGCGTTTTTACGAGGCTCGCAAAACAGGCGGGAATAAAACCCATTATCGGCGCCGAACTGACATGCGAAGGGGAGCGGCACCTTACCGTGCTCGTTGAGAACGGGAAGGGGTATGCAAACCTGTCCAGCCTGATCACCGGCGGACATCTCGCAGGCTCCAAGGGAAGGCCGCTATTGTCCGTGGCCGGGCTTCGGGGCCGGACGGAAGGCCTCATTTGCCTGTCAGGCTGTGCACGGTCTGAGATAAACCGCCTTCTTCTAAAACGGGAAATGCGGGCCGCATACGGGGCGGCAAAAATGTACAGGGAACTTTTTGGCAAAGAAAATTTCTATATCGAGCTCCAGGTGCATCTTAACCCCGAAGACAGGGACCTGTGCCGCCAATTGACAGAAATGGCGCAGATTCTCGGCCTCAAGACCGTGGCCTCAAATAATGTCCACTATGCCACACGGGACGGGCACACCCTTCACGATGTCCTCACCTGCATACGGCACGGGGTGACCCTGGAAAGATCGGCCCCCTTCCGGAGGCTAAACTCGGAATTTTACCTCAAGGGCCACAAAGAGATGCTCGAGCTTCCCTTTATGCCCCGGGATGCCGTCCTGAGGACCGAAGAGATAGCCCGGAGGTGCACGTTCAGCCTGGATTTCTCTTCGTTTTCCTACCCGGATTTCCCCCTGCCGGAAAATGAGACCGCAGCAGGGCTCCTCAAAAAAATGGCTTTGCAAAAAGCCCGGGAGCGCTACGGCACCCTGACGGAAGAGGTCCTGGCACGGATCGAGGATGAGACCGGCCTCATTGAGCAGAAAGGTCTTTCGGGATACTTCCTCGTTGTCCGGGACATCATCGAATACGCCCGGAAAATGGGGATATCCGCACAGGGCAGAGGCTCCGCCGCAAGCTCTGTCGTGGCATATGTCCTCGGGATAACCCCTGTCGACCCGATACGCCACAGGCTTTTCGTGGGGCGCTTCCTCAATGAACTGAGCATCCCCGATATCGACATCGATATCGCGACAAACAGGCGCGAGGAAGTTATCAGGTACGTCTATGACACGTACGGCAGTGAGCATGCCGCAATGGTCTGCACGTACGTGACCTTCCAGGGGCGCAATGCGATACGCGAGGCCGGAAAGGTGCTTGGGCTTCCCGCACACATCCTCGACAGGATGGCGAAGTCGACCTGTGCATACGGCAGGCGCGGGGCCGTCGAGTCATTGAAGGAGGTCCCCGAATTCAGAGCGTACCTCGATTCCGGGGCCTGGGAGCATTTCAGCAGGATATGTACGCAGATATCGGGCTTCCCGAGACATCTTTCCATTCACGTCGGGGGCATGATAATCACCCCGAGGCCGATATCGGAAATTGTTCCCCAGGAGCATGCCCGCGCAGAAGGACGGATCGTCTGCCAGTGGGACAAGGATTCCGTCGACGATGCGGGGCTTATCAAGTTTGACCTCCTGGGCCTGAGAATGCTCTCCCTGATCGACGATGCCAAAGAACTTATCCTCAGGCACAGGAGGATCGACCTCGATCTCGACCGCCTTGCGCCCGACGACCATCGTGTCTATGACATGATAAGCGACGCGGACACGGTCGGGGTGTTCCAGGTGGAAAGCCGGGCGCAGATGCAGACACTGCCCAAGATGAGGCCGCGCTCTTTCGAAGACCTCACCATCGAAGTGTCCATCGTCCGGCCCGGTCCCCTCCAGGGGAATATGGTCCATCCCTTCATACGCCGTCGGCAGGGCAAAGAACCCGTTGTCCATCTTCACCCGAAGCTGGCCCCGATCCTGAACGAGACGCTCGGTGTGATACTCTTCCAGGAACAGATCCTCGAGGTGGCAATGGCCATAGCCGGATTCACGGCGGGAGAAGGGAACAAACTGCGCAAGGTAATGGGCCGGAAGAACGCACGAGAGGAGCTCCTCAAGTGGCATCGGCGTTTTCTCGAGGGGGCAGAAAACCAGGGCATAGACAGCGATACCGCGACAAAGATATTCGACCACATCTGCGGCTTTGCCGATTTCGGTTTTTGCAAGAGCCACGCCGCCAGCTTTGCGGTCCTGTGCTATCGGTCCGCCTACCTGAAATACCACTACCCGGCAGAATTCTATTGCGCCCTTCTCAATAACCAGCCCATGGGCTTTTATGAACCGGAGGTGATCATAGGGGACGCAAAAAGGCACAATGTACCTGTCCTTCCTGTCGACATCAACAGGAGCATGTGGAACTGCACGATCGAGGAAGGCTCCGTCAGGACCGGCTTCAGATACGTGAAGAGGATCGGGGAGGAGAAAGGGGACCGCATCATAACGGCGCGCAGCCGGGGGCTGTTTTCCTCATTGCAGGATTTCGCCGACCGGTCGGGGCTCGACTCGAGGTCCCTCCAGAACCTCGTTGCGGTCGGGGCATTCAGCGCCATAAAAAATTCGCGCAGGCAGCTTCTCTGGGAAGCGGGGACAATACGGACGGCGGGGCTCACAGGGCTCAATGCCGTTAAGGCACATGAAAGCCCGCCCATCCCCGAAATGACGACGGGCGAGGAAACGATCACCGATTACATCTACCAGGGGTTCTCCCCGTCCCGCCACATCATCAAGCTTTACCGGGAAAAGCTCGACAGGCTTGGCGCAGTCCCGAGCGACAGGCTCACCGAACGCGCTTCCGGCAGCAGGGTCCTCGTCGCAGGGTACATGGTCTGCCTGCAGATGCCCCCGACAGCGAAGGGAAGATTCTCATTCATCACCCTCGAAGACGAATACGGCCTTATCAATCTCGTGATAAGGCCGGAAGTTTACAAAGCGTACCGGACCGTCATACGCCTCGAGCCCCTCCTCCTTGTCGAAGGCATTGTCGAAAAGAAAAACAGCCTGATCAACATAAAGGCAAACAGGATCGAAAGCCTTGCGCGATAGCGTACAAAGACACCTTACGGCTGACTGACCGTGACGGTCAATTCCCTGTCGAGCTTCATTTCCTGGAGAAAGTGAGGTTTTATGAAGACTTTTATGACCGCCCTGCCCGGCTTTTGCGCTCTGAACTCCTTCGCAAGCACCGTGTCCGCAACAAGCCAGCCGTCGTTATCCATGGAAAAGACGCCTGCCCTGACATCACGAGGCGTGGCCAGCGCATCGCCATCGACCCGGACATCATAGAAAGGCCCGCTCTTGCTGCCTTCCCTGCCATAAGAGAGCATTGCGGTCTCTCCAAGGGGAAGAAGGCCCTCTTCCCCGAGGTAGAAAAAAGTGAAGTTCTTGACGATAAGTCCTCCGTCGAATTTGGTCGCGCTGACTGTGAGGGTATTCTTGCCCACCCTCCACGCCGGATCCAGGGAACGGGCCTGCACGTCGCCGCCCGTCGGCTTCGCGTACATATCCTTGCCGTTAAAAGATATCCTGACATCCACAACATTGGCCGTGGCGACAATGAACTGCCTGTCGTTTCCCGTGAGCATCTCCCGGTCACCGGGATGGCCCATGACAGCAATAAAGGGCATTTCCTTCCATTCAAAAACGCCCCTCGCCAGCGCGCTCCTGCTGCCGGCGGTCATTTTTACCGTTATGTTCTGTTTGCCGGCCCTTCCGGGAAAGAACATGAGATCAGCCATGTTCCTGCTGCCTGAGAAACCGCCGGATATCCTGCGTGCCCGGACCGCCCTGCCGTTCACCTCAACCGTGAACCTGGCATCGTCACTCCAGGCCTTCGGATATTCGAGCGACACTATGGCGTATATACTGTTTGGGGCAGGCCCTACCGAAACGATCTTCAGGGTAGTTGCCGGCGCATCGGGTTCCGGTGACCGTGCCGCACCGGGGCCCGAAAACAGGATGATGCTCATGATGATAACAATAACAGCCGAAGAAAAATACTTTGTCATGAGGTCCCTCAAAAAAACCAAAAGGGGGCATTCTGCCCCGGCATGCGTCCCGGCCTTATTTCATTTTGGACATGATTATCATTGCCATGTTCTGGGTATAGTTGAAATTCTGCTGTTCCCGGGCCTTCCCCATGGCCTCGCTCGTTGGAAAGCTTCCCTCGAGATGCGGCTGGGCAAGGAGAACGAACAGGTAATCTGCCTTTATTATCCAGAGATCATACCCGTTCCAGAACGCCTCTTCGCCAAGGGCGGGGATGTTCCGCATCTTCTTTGCCGTATCCGGATTAGCCATCCGGGCCTTCTTCTGCCTTTCAAAGGCGTCCCGCGCAGATTTGAATATCTTTTCCGCCTTTATCTCTTCAGATGAGGACACCCTGACCTTGATAACGCACGTCGTGCCTTTTATCTTAAAGGCATATGCACACAAATTGCCGGCAGGGGCACTGACCTTCTCCAGTTTCTGCGCCTGCGCTTTTGCATTAAAGAGTGACTCCGCATCGGACTTCGTAAAGATGCCGCATGCGTTAACCGGACCGGCGGCGTGTACGGCCGGTGCTACCAAGAAAGAGACAAAGCATATGACAACGATGGAAAGTAAAACGGACCTTTTCATAATTCCTCCTCGCGGCACGGCCTGCAACGCTTCTGTGATTGAATGATACTACAAAATGAAGAGGTTTGAAAGT
Source organism: uncultured Pseudomonadota bacterium (assembly GCA_937862865.1). Lineage (GTDB taxonomy): Bacteria > Desulfobacterota > Syntrophorhabdia > Syntrophorhabdales > Syntrophorhabdaceae > Delta-02. The sequence continues at coordinate 10,406 of CALMFJ010000085.1, forward strand.
TCCGGGCTATTTTTTGCTCTGTTCCCAGGCGATAAGCGCGGCACCCAGGGCGGCGGTGATCTGGGGGTGGTCCGGGACGAAGAGCTTCGCCCCGAGTTCCGCACCGACAGAATTTACAAGCCCTATGTCCATGGCCCCGCCTCCTGTCATGACATAATCCGGATCGAGCCCCACGCGCATCGCCAGGATAACGACCTTCGATGCCATGGCGTTGTGTATCCCCGCCAGGATATCGGCAGGCGCCGCCCCTTCCGATATGCGGGATACCGCTTCCGATTCCGCGAAAACGGCGCACCCTGTGGTGAATTTGACGGGCCTTTCCGCCTTCAGCGAGAGCTCTCCGATGTCCGCGATATTGATATGGAGTATCCGTGCCGCTACCTGGAGAAATTTTCCGCTCCCTCCGGCGCATTTTTCATTCATAATGAAATTGCCGACCCTTCCCTCGTCGTCGACCCGGATAGCGCGGGAATACTGGGCCCCGACATCTATGACCGTCCTCGCGGAAGGAAAGAGATAATGGATGCCGGTTGCGTGGCATGAAATATCCGTCGATGTATCATCGGCAAAATCGACCATGTTCCCGCCATACCCCGCCGCAACCGTGCGCTTGATATCCGTCAGGGTGATCCCGGCCCTGTCGAGGGCCTCCGCGGCCGCCTTTGTTCCGGCCTCCCTGTAGTCGCCCCCCGACGGTATCACGGCGCAGGACCGGAGCTTGCCGTCCTCGAGGACGACCGCTTTTGAATATCCGGACCCTACATCTATTCCCAGTACGCATGCCACTTTTTGCAACCTCACTTGAAGAATGTCGCTTCTTCGAGCTTCTTTCCGATACGGGTCGGCTTTTGTCCTTCCGCGGCATATTTCTCGTAAATGTCCTTGCCCATCAAAGCGGCCCCCAATGCACCCGTTATGAGCGGCTCGGGGGGAACGAGAAGTTCTCTGCCGAACTTTGACCCCAGGGCTTTCACGAGGCCGATGTTCTTGGCGCCTCCGCCGGTTACGGCTATATCCGGCTCCACGTTCAGTTTCTTTACCATAGACGCGATCCTCGTTGCGACGGCATCGTGTATCCCGGCGATGAGATTTGCGATAGGTTCGCCCGTTGCAAGCCGGGAGATGATCTCCGCCTCTGCGAAAACAGTGCAGGTACTGCTCACCGGTGCTATCTTTTCGGCCGTGAGGGATATCTCACCGATCTTATCGAGGGGTACGCCGAGCGAATCGGCAATGATCTCAAGGAAGCGCCCCGTGCCTGCGGCGCATTTGTCATTCATGACAAAGTTCATTACTTTGCCGTTCAAGATCTTGATGCCTTTACTATCCTGACCGCCGACATCAATGACGGTTTTAACAGAGGGGAGGAGGCTTTGGAGGCCTTTTGCGTGGCAGGTGATTTCAGTAATCTGTCGGTCAGCAAAGGGAACGTTGATCCTGCCGTATCCAGTAGCAACTATGTATGTCAGGTCGTCGAAGGAGAGGCGCGCTTGTCCTAGCGCCTCCTCCATCACTCTGTTTGCTAATTTTCGATGCTCGGGGCCGGTCGGCCCGATAAGCGACGATTCGATCCTGCCGCTTACGATGACCACCTTGGTCATGGTGGAACCGATGTCGACTCCGGCAAAATAATCCATGTACTGCTCCTACAATCTATGGGTTATGATGCGTTCTTAACCTTTTTTTGCCTTGTATGCCGCAAGGGTCTCGATGAACGCGTCTATCCTGTTGTGCGTGTCCGCTTCGTTATAGGAGCTTATATCAACAATATCGCCTTCCATGATCAGGATGGGGATATCCTTGTACACTTTCTTCAGTGTGGCTGCCTGCTGCATAATACCCGCGTGCCAGCTTCTGCAGGAGAAGGCCGAATGGAACACGGCGCCGTCACAATCATAATCCTCGATATACTCGATGATCCTTTCAACCTTCGGTGTGGAGCCCGGGCGCTTCTTTGCCGCATCATACCAGTGCGTCCAGTAACGGACCCATCTCCATGCGATGTGTTCGAGGGGATCATTCGTTTTCGGGAGGTCGAGCCGCTCGACCTTCTCGCAGCCGCGGTAGGTCACTTCGACCGGGAACACGACTCCCTTGCCGTTGAAATACTGGAAATCGCCCAGAGCAAACCAGCTGGGTAAACCTGCCGCCCAGATGACCCTGTATTTTTCCGGGTTGGCGACACCGACGCCGTCCTTTATCTTCTGCTCAAGCTCGGCCTTCAAGCTTACATAAAAATCGTATGCTTCCTGCGTGCCGAGGTTGAATGTCAACGGGACCATCGTGTTCATCGCATCGCCCGTATCCATCGGCGTCGGGTGGTGTTTGCGGAGTTCATACGTATCGATGAAAAGGTCCCAGGTCTTATCGGAAAGTTCAACTGTCGCCGCCAGGCGGTCCCAGTCCATCTTTTTGCCCGTGATCTTTTCGCAGAACTTTACGGTCTCGTGGAGCTCTTCTTTTGCATATTTAACATACAACGCTTCAACCTCGTGATGGTCCCCGCTCGGGTCCCACGGGGGGTAATACATGTTGGTGACGAACACCGGAACATCCTGCTGGTAATGCTGGGTCGCCTGCGGCCATTTGAACCGCGGGTCGCACAGGAGCTGGCCGTTGCCGAGCATCATGTCGGGCCGTGCCATGCCGCCCCAGGGTGCGCCCTCGGGTGCGTGGCCGAGCTCTTCGCGCATCATGTCGAAACCGATGTTGCAGGTCGCGTATGTGCAAAGTGACCTCGAGAAGTTGTCGGACTCGGCTTTCTGGAGATATTTCTCGGCATCGCGCTTGGCCGCGCAGACACCGGAAAAGCTCTCGCCCCACGCCGGGACGATGTCCATGGCGCGCATGATCTCGTCCTGGCCGTCAGCGATGAACGCCGCGGCGACCTTCTTGCCTTCTTCCTTCGCCTTTAATGTTGCAGACAGGTTTCCCCGTACGAATTTCGGTATACTTGCTGCCGTGGAGGTTGCTACCGCTCTTCCTTTTTTTTCTTCAGCCATGGTGGTGTCTCCTTATCTCTCTTCCGTTATGCGATCATTTCGAGGAAAGCCTCGATCCTGGTCTTGATCCGTGCGAGGGATGACGTCGAATACTCGTCCTCCAGGTACAGCACGGGCGCTCCCGCCGCTTCGACGTAGCTCTTGATAGCCGGTACTTCAAATCCGTAGGGGTCGCAATACTTGTAGATAAAGAGGATGACTCCGTCCACCTTGAAATCTTGCACGTAATTCTTCATGTGTCCGAAACGTTCCTCGAGGATGCCCTGGTACGTGGGGGCCGAACCGATAAATGTCGTCGGTATCTTCAGCTTTCTCATATACCGCTCTGCAATTCCCCGGAGCGGGTCAGGCGTAGCATCGACATCCTGCCAGTACATTTTGGAGCCTGTTGAGAGATCGTCCATCACGAGGTACGCGCCGGTCGACTCGATAGCCTCGATCACCGCGATATCATCGATCTGATCGCCGATTATCATGATGCGTTTTGCCGCAGGGTCTCCCGCCGCAGGCGCACGGCCTTTGACCTCTTTTATGACCGATTCTATGAGAGCGCTCGACTCTTCGACCGGAAGGCTCATTGCAGCCACGCAGACCTTCATCATTTCAACGCCGGAGATGAGGGGGGGATTCGATTTCCGAAGGTCATAGAGGTCCCTCATGAGCTTCCTGTTCTGATTGTGCGCTGCAACCGCCTTCGCGATCGCTTCGTCGGTTATTTTATTGCCGGTATATTTTTCGAGTGATCTTACAAAGATCCGCAGGATCTCTTGCGTAAAAGCGATCGATGGGTCGTCCGCCACATGCGGGAGATTCAGAAAATGCCAGTAAGGGAGATTCAGCGTGTAGCTCCATGTCTCGTTGGTGCGGTCTATCGAGTCGCACTGGTGAGGCAGGACCATGCCATCGAGAAAATCGTATTTTCCTTTTACTGCTGCGTCGAAAACATTGCGCACGAATGGACACACGATCGTTTCCATGTACGCGTCGCCTTTTGTTACAGCTTCGGAAACATTCCCTTTGAGCCTTATCGGGAGAACGCCCGCTGCCGTCATGATCTCAACCGGACCAAGGGCGGACAGGTAACCGATCACCTTCTTCCCCGAGGCTTTCAATTCTCTCGCCCTCGACCCGTATTGGGCGTAGAACTTCTCGGCGGCTGCCAGACCGTTGCCGTTTTGTATATCAGTCATCTTCACTCCTTGCATCCCGCGCCCTGCCACGTACGGGATCTATTTATGGGATAGCCAGGTCAGGCTTCAAAGGGGCCAATCCTGGCACACAATTCTAATGGAACGCAGCGCCCTTTGTCAATCAATTATGTGAAGCTTTTCACACAATCAAGCGCATCGGGACATTGTGCACGCTGCCGTCGTCATGGACAACGCGGACGATAACCTTCTTCTTCCTGTCGACGTCAAATTCGACGACGTGTTTGTGAAGCGGCAGGCACCCGAATGTCTCGACCAGGGCCTTCTCCTGCGCCCCGAGGCCTTCTTCCGGCTGTACCATCGGCGTTCCCCTGCGAACGTCAAGTTTGACCACCCTTTTGTAATCAACGGGGATGCAGCCATAGACCTCGATCAGATTCTTTTCGAGTTCCCTGAATTTAAGATTCGTAACCGTTCTGAGAGACCATTCCCTTGCCATGATATCCTCCTCCCTTCTCGAAGACCTGACAACTGCGCCGGGGAAAAACCAGTGTTCGTTCAGCCATTTTGTGCCATATGGCACGTCCAACCGTCATCTGATTATGATAAAGCAAAGGATATGCCACAGTTCTTTTATCTGTTATTTTCTATAGTTAAGTACTTCAGGGGTACCGTATCCTATCACATGCGTCAGTTTTATACTGACGCATGTGTCAGACGATAACTATTTCTGTAATATATGTCAGAACGCGATGACAAAAGAATACAACACGAGCTGTATCATACAGATGTCCGAAAAAAGGGGGCCCTCCATCGGCATCCCTTGAAAAATTAAGCGTAATCACATATAATCCTTACGTTTTAAAACACATTACCGGGGATCACATGCATGGAACGGTATGATTGCGTGGTTGTTGGGGCCGGTCCCGGTGGATCGACCTTCGCGCTGAATGCGGCCAATCGCGGGCTCAAGACCCTTATCATAGAAAAAGAATCCCTCCCGCGGTACAAAACATGCGGCGGGGGCCTCACACCGGCCGTAAAAACTCTCCTCGATTTTGACTACTCACCTGTCATCGAACGAAAGGTCGCGGGCGTCGCCTTTCTGTCCCGCGACGAGGACGATATGGTGTATTACGATGACAGCATGCCCGTGGAGATGGTCGCTCGAAGCGAGTTCGATCATTGCCTCGTAAAGCAGGCGGTTGCGGCGGGAGCGGCGCTTATCGAAAAGACCCGTGTCGTCTCGGTCAATGAACTGAAGGATGAGGTGCTCATCGAAACGGGTGACGGCTCGAGGATGTCCGCCCTTATCCTGGTCGGCGCTGACGGGGCGCGCAGCATTGCCGCGCGTGCTGCGGGACTGAACCGGGGATACGGCGGGATAGCCGTCGAAGCCGAGATCTATCCGCGCGACCCGGGGGTCGTCGATGAGCACGGGGGGCACTCCATATTCGGTTTCGGGTTCACTCCGGGAGACGGGTATGGATGGGTCTTTCCGAAAAAAGACCATTTCTCTGTCGGCATAGGTACCAGCAAGGCGCGGATGCCGGGACTCATCACCGTGTACCGGGCGTTTGTCGACCGTTTTGATTTCTTACGAGATGCCGAGGAAAGGCTCCGCCGCGGATGGTTCATACCGTATTGCAAAAGCTCGGAGACGATCAATACCCGCCGTATCTGCCTCGTCGGGGATGCGGCCCATCTCGTTGACCCTTTCAGCGGCGAGGGGATATACCACGCTATATCGAGCGGCATCATCGGCGCACAGACCGTGGCCGAAGAACTCGGAAAGAAAGGCCGCCTATCCCGCCGATACAGCAGGGAAATAAGGAAACAGATCACCCGGGACTTCATGTTCGGCCGCTGGTGCTCCGACATCTATTACCGGGCCCCCTCCTATTTCTACCGCAAGAACCGCGTGATCCAGGCCCTCACCCGGCTGGCAAAAAAAGAAATTCAATACAGGGATGTGTTGAGCGAGCTGAGGAAGAGAAAATAAAAAACGTTCTACGTTCCGGGTTCTACGTTAAGGATCAATCCCTGAATTATTAACGTGGAACCTGGAACGTTCAACGCAGAACGGTTCCTATCTTCTCCGCGATCTGCCGTACGTCACCCTTCTTCTGGTGACCGGTTTTGCCGTGATCGTGAACTCGTCTTCCGGCGAGAGCGGGGGGTGACGCTTTATTTCCGTTTTTGCGTAATTCTTGATGTCCCTCAATTTACCCATCTCCGTGGGAAGGATGATGGTGAAGGCGTAGCCGGTTTTCCCCATGCGCGCCGTCCTGCCGATCCGGTGGACATAGTACTGGTCGTCGCGCGGGATGTCGTAGTTGATGACCGCTTCGATGCAGCTGACGTCGATGCCGCGCGCCGCAACATCGGTGGCGACGAGTATGGTTGAACGTCCCCGCTTGAAATTCGCCATCACGCGCTCCCTCTGCCCCTGCGTCATGTCGCCGTGGATGCTCTCCGTGTCGTATCCCAGGGCCTTGAGGTCGCGGGCCACATCGTCAACGCATCTCTTCGTGTTGCAAAAGACGAGCGACGAGGAAAATTTATAGTTGTCCACGATCTTCCGCAGGAGATTGAGCTTCTTGCCCGGCCGTGCCTCTATGTAACTTTGCTCGACCTCCGAAACCGTAAGTTCCTCTCCCACAACCTTCACATGTGAGGGATCTTTCTGATATCTACCGGCAAGCCGCCGTATGCTTTCAGGCATCGTCGCGGAAAAAAGCAGGGTCTGCCTGTTGGCTGCAGTTCCGTCCAGAATGGTTTCGATGTCTTCAAGAAACCCCATATCCAGCATTTCATCCGCCTCATCAAGGACCACCTTCGTGACGGTACCCAGTTTTATTGTCCTGCGCCTCATGTGGTCGATCATCCGTCCCGGTGTGCCGACCACGATATGAACCCCTTTCTTCAGGCTGGCTATCTGCGGGCGTATCGACTGGCCGCCGTACACGGGTATAATGATTATATCCTTCCTGTACCGCGCCAATTTCCTGAGTTCCGACGCCACCTGGACGGCAAGCTCGCGTGTCGGGCACAGGACGAGCGCCTCCGTCTGTTTCACCTTTGCATCGACCAGTTCAATGAGAGGGATACCAAACGCGGCCGTTTTACCCGTGCCGGTCTGTGCCTGCCCGATGATGTCGCTCCCCCCGAGCACGAGGGGTATTGCCTGTTCCTGGATCGGGGTCAACTCTTCAAATCCCATCGTATCCAGCGCCTTCTGCACTTTTCTCGAAAGGTGCAGCTTTTCAAATTTTGTTTCTTGCATTCATTCTCCGTAAAAATATTATCGTGCCGCCTGTGCCCGCCCGGCATTCGACCATTTTTTCTTAATTGTCAGATCATGGTAGAGCAAAAGAGGACTTCAAGCAGCTTCTGACCCATTTTAGCACAAAAACAGGAAAAATAACAGGATAAACAATTAACGGGCGGGTAAATGCCCTTTGAGGGACGTTGGTCCATGATCTGTCCGGGATTATTTGTCGCTGTATTTCTTGTAAAGTTCCTCCGCGAGGGCACCCATCGCCTCTTCGGCCTTATCTGTCCCCACATTCGTCATGATCACCATGGCAAAGTCCTTCTTCGGCTGGACAAATAACTGCGTGCGGTTCATCTGGTTCGAACCGTTATGCCATACGAACGGTTCCTTTGACCATGAGAAGTATGCCGAAAGCCAGCCAAGGGCATACCCTCCGCTGTCGGGCAGGCCCTTCTTTCCGCCGGGAAGAGGCACGTCGATCACCGGGGCCGTCAGTTTAACGAACATCGCGGCGGGAACGAGCTGCGGCGCTCTCTTCCCCGCACCTGCGTTCCACGATGCCCAGCGGGCAAAATCCTGCAGGGACATATGTACAGACCCGGCGGGCCCTATAACGGGGGGATTGTCTGCAAAAGGACCGGCCATCATTGGCTTGGGCCTCCCGTCGACCACTTTGTGGGGAAGCGGCGCATCGATCATGCCGGGCGACGATTGCGGACCGAAACCGGCCGTGCGGAGCCTCAACGGAACGAAGATCTTCTCGATCACAAGCTCCTCCCACGATCTGCCGGAAACCTTCTCCATCATGGCGCCGGCCATAATATAGCCCATGTTCGAGTATGAATATCTCATGCGCGGCGCTGCCGCGACCGGCTGGCTCACCCAGCGCGACATCATCCAGTAGCGCGTATCGCTCAGGTTGTCATTCTCGCGTGTACACAATTCAAGGAAAAGCTTTTCGGTAAGAGGTATCTTGTCTTCGGGCATTCCGCTCGAGTGCGACAGGAGCTGTTCGAGAGTGATCGAGCCCATGCCCGGTGTCATTGTTTTCGCCAATTCGGGGAATACCTCTTCCAACCGCGAATCCCAGCGTAGTCTTCCTTCCTTCACAAGGATCGCTGCGAGAAGAGATGTTATCGCCTTCGTGTTGGAACCGATATGAAAGCGGTCGCCCGGACCGACCGGTATCTTCTCCCCGGCCTTGCGGGTACCCGCCGTCCCTATCGCAATGGTCCTTCCATCCTTTATGACGGCCGCACCTATTGCGGGAAGGCCGTATTTTTCGCAATACGGCTCCAGCACGGGCGTGAGGGATTCGGAGCTTTTCATCACGACGTGCCTGTCCGCAATGACCCTCTGGGCACCCGTCTCAGTGCTGACGAACACCACAACAAAAACCAAAAGACCCGCCAGAAGCACGGGAGAAAAGAAACGTATACCGGACCTCATGTGTCCCGCCATGAACGACCCCCTTGATCTGTATACCTCTACCGTATAGTACGGTAAACAACTTGTAAAGTGAAAAGATTGACGAAACCTGATGAAAACTCATATACTCTCAACTACATATACAATTTTTGGCCCCACCGGAGAGGCTTTGATGGAATTTGAACAGACATTCATGAATTTTCTCCTGGAACACCAGGAACGGCACAAGCGCACCGGGCATTTCCTCGTCCTCATGGACGCGATCATCAGTGCGGCAAAGCATATCGAGCATTACTACATCACGGGCGCGCTCAAAGGCCATCTCGGACAGGCGGGAAAGGTGAACGTGCAGGGCGAGGACGTCATGCAAATGGACGATATGGCCCACGAGATCGTCATCCATTACCTCAAGACGACGCGCCGGGTGATACATGCGGTCAGCGAGGAATCCGACGAGATAATCAGGCTCAACGAAGACGGGCGTTACTTCATGTATTTCGACCCGCTCGACGGCTCGTCGAACGTCGCGCACGGCCTGCCGGTCGGTTTTCTTTTCGGCATAGCAAAACGCAACCTCAAAGGCAAAGAGGATCTCCACCTGCGCGCCGGGAAAGAGTACATCGCGGCCGGCATGTTCGTTATCCCGACGGGGACCCTGACGATCGCGCTGCGCGACGCCGGGGCCTGGCGCTTTCACATCGACGAGACATTCAATTATGTAAGACCCACACGGCTCAGCCTGCCGGATACCCCGAAGACCTGGGAACTTTCTTTCAATGCGACGAACCGCTACACGTACAGGCAGGAGGTGCAGGAATGGGTCAGGAACAACGAGCGGAAATATTCGTTCCGCTACCTTGGCGCACTTGCCGGCGATTTTCACCGGATCCTGACGAACGGCGGGATGTTCATGTATCCCGCTATCGTCAACCATCCCGACCCGAAAAAGAATAGGCCCGAAGGGAAGCTGCGCCTCATGTACGAGGCGGCGGTCGTTGCTTTCATGTGCCGTGAGGCCGGGGGGCACGCGGTGAACGAGAAGGGCGTCCCGATCCTCGATATACAGCCTTCGGACCACCACCAGAGGACCGCCCTTTACGTGGGGTCAAAACAGCTCGTCGACGATATAGCAAAGGTCCTCAGGGCATGAAAAGCAAAGGCTACGTAACGCACAGGTCAAAAAGGCCGGTCAAGAAAGAGATCCGGGGATCGATCGACGATATTGTCAGGGAGATCACGCGTGACCGGGACATAAAGAACGAAGAGTACCGCGAGCAGTCCCTCAAGATGCACGGCCTGTTCTGCGCCCGCTGCGGCAGGCAGTTCGACCACACGGACAGGCATCTGCTGACCGTCCACCATAAGGACGGCAATCACAACAACAATCCGCCTGACGGTTCGAATTGGGAAAACCTGTGCACGTACTGTCATGACGACGTCCACGGCCGGAATTTCTTCGCCGCCGATGAAGAGGAGAATAAACAATAACAGACTGGAGGATTTTGGGATGAAAAGGTCGGTCTTCGTCGTATTGCTTGCTTTTGTCACCGCGCTTCTTCCTCTGATATGTTCCAGCACCTCACCGTCGCCTGCATTGCTGGAAGACGTGGTGTACAGGATCGGACAGTCATTGAAAACGGTCGATGCGGACCTTTCAAAGACCGCCCGGGCCATAGAAAAAGATGTCACTGAACCGACAGCAAAACGGCAGGCGCTCCGCGATCTGTGTTCCGGCAAGACCTACGCCGTGGATTGCGCCTTTATAAACACGCGGGGCATAATGGAGACGGTCGAGCCCCGGAAATACCGGAAGCAGGAAGGCAAGAACGTCAGCGACCAGGATCACGTGCGGCGTATCCAGAACGACAAAAAACCGGTGCTCAGCCAGATCTTTATATCGGCAGAAGGCCTGCAGGGCGTCGTCTTTGCCTATCCTGTCTTCGACGGTAAAAAGAGGTTCGCGGGATCGATCAGCCTGTTCGTCATGCCGGAGGTCCTCGTGCGAGAAGCGATAAAAGACGTAAAGATGGAAACAGGGACGGGTGTCACCGTAGTCGAGCCGAGCGGCACGAATGTCTTCGCGACCGAGCCCGAACAGATACGGCTCAACGTCCTGAAAAGCCCGCAGTACAGAGGATACGACCAGCTTCATGACATGGTGCGCCGCATCATCACAGAAAAAGAAGGGACAGGCATGTATCATTACAGGAAGCCGGGCACCGACATAGTCGTGAGAAAATCCGCTGCCTGGAAGAACATCTCTTTTTACGACAATTTCTGGCGCGTCGTTGTGACGACCGAGGCACACCGGCCTTAAAAATATAGTAAACGGTAAACAGTGAACGGTGAGCAGTAAAAGAACCCGTGAAGCAAGCCGGGCTTTTTCTCCTAGCCCCAGGCAAGCCGAACCGTGTGCAATGGCAGGCCCTTAGCGCTCTTCACTCTTTACTGCTTACTACCCTTTATCAGTCCCTGAACATAAAGAACACGGCGCATGCCATCAGTGCGAAAGATACCAGGTAATTCCATTTGAATTCTTCTCTCAAATAGAGGAGGGAAAAAACAGCGAAGACGACGAGCGTTATCACCTCCTGGATTATCTTGAGCTGTGCGGCCGAAAACTGGTAATGCCCTATCCTGTTTGCCGGCACCTGGAAGCAGTATTCTGCGAACGCAATAACCCAGCTCACCAGTATCACCTTCCAGAGTGAAGAATCTTTGTACCTCAGATGGCCATACCAGGCGAAGGTCATAAAAACATTGGACACGGTCAGAAGCATAACGGTTTTCATATTTTTCTCCCGATCAACACACTACCAGTAATATACAGGAGGACAGCCCTGGCATGAAAGGGAAATGCATGGAATTCAGTTGAAAAAAGGCAAGGATTGCGCGAGAATAGAGGGCAATTTTTCAAATACGGCGTCATCGGAGACTGCGAAGGACATGAGTAAAAAATATGACATAATACATTTTGAGGCCCTCGGCCCGGAGGCCACGTACCTTCAGGCGGAGACAAAGAAGGCGATCGAAAGAAAAGAGATCCCCGAAGGGCATACATACCTGATCACACCGAAAAATCTTCAGGAGTACATGAGGGATGACGCGTCTGCGACCCTTCCCGACATCATCACGACGAAGACGCATTCCGTCCTCCCCGATCGCTACATCTCGGGCAAGAAGAAAAGCGTCGTGACCCGCAGTGCCGGGTACGACCATTTTGAGCACCTGGTCGACAGGGTGAACATCGCTTCGCTTCGTGAATACTGCGTCAATGCGGTTGCCCAGACCGCCATCAAATTCCTTTACGCAGCCGCGGGCCAATTAAACCACTATACGGTCAACACGGCCACATTCGAAAGAAAAGATTCCCGCGCCTTCATAGAACTCGACAGGCACCTGGTATGCACAGTTTTCGGCGTCGGCAAGATAGGTAAAAGAACGTACGAACTCGCTGAGGCGAACGGGCTCACCGTCCAGGGCGTCGATATCCGTCAGGATGAACTTTCCGCCCTTTACGGCGAGTCGGTCCGTTTTGTGTCCAAAGAAGAAGCCATTCAAACGAGTGACATCATTATTAACGCTATGAATTTGACCCGGAATAAAGACAGCAGGTTCTATAATATGGGGTATTTCTCCAAATCCTATCTCGGCCAGGCAAAAAAGAGGCTGATCTTTATCAATGTCACCCGGGGGGAGATAGCGCCGGAGTCGGTCATAGCCAACCTCTACCGGGCCGGGAAGATAATCGGGATCGGCCTCGACGTGTTCAGCAATGAATCCCTGTTTGCCGAACTGCTCAACAAACAGGCCAACGTGACCGACGCGGACGTCCTCGCGGCGAGAGGCCTTGTCGAAAAAGCGATCGAGAGAAGTTCCAACATTTACGTGCAGCCCCACCAGGGGTTCAATTCAGACATTGCAGCCCAGACGAAGGCCGTCGAAGCAATCAAGCACGTAGAGGCCTGGTACCGCAACGGCGGGGCGGGGTTTGACGAACAGCTCCCGTATTACTGAAAAAACCGTTTCCGGTTTCAAGCTTCAGGCAAAAATCTTCATAAAAAACGCGTCATTCCGGCTTGCCGGAATCCGGTGGCTTTTTCGCCTTGCACACGGCGCCTTAAGGTTTACCCGGCTTAATTTTCTTGTATGTTCAGGGGCGGCATATTATAATTTTTTTCATATTTTCCTTCATTTTCTGGGTATTTGGCGGGGTCGCCGCAACGCGGCGGGCAAGTTGCCGGGCGCCCTGATATGCAAGGAGAGCAGGAGGAAAGGATGGAATTGACTGAGGTCTTCGGGTCAAATGTTTTCAACGATAAGGTCATGAAGCAACGTCTTCCGAAAGAGGTGTACAGGGCCCTCAGGAAAACGATCGAGGAGGGCACGCCTCTTAAGGGGGACATCGCTGACGTCGTTGCGAACGCGATGAAGGATTGGGCGATCGAGAAGGGGGCCACGCATTATACCCACTGGTTCCAGCCTCTGACGGGAATTACGGCGGAGAAACACGATTCCTTCATCTCTCCTGCCCCGGACGGCAGCGTGATCATGGAGTTCTCCGGAAAACAGCTCGTGCAGGGGGAGCCCGACGCGTCATCATTCCCGAGCGGCGGATTGAGGGCCACGTTCGAGGCGCGCGGATATACGGCGTGGGATTGCACATCGCCCGCTTTTCTCAAGGAAGATGAGGCCGGCAACGTCACGCTGACCATTCCCACCGCATTCTACTCCTACCGCGGCGAAGCACTCGACAAGAAAACTCCGCTTTTGCGGTCGATGAAGGCTATCTCCAAGCAGGCGGTCCGGATCTTAAGGGCGCTCGGCAATACGACGTCTGAACGCGTGACATCCACCGTCGGCCCGGAACAGGAATATTTCCTCGTTGATAAACAATTCTACATGGAGAGGCTCGACCTGATGCTCGCGGGGCGTACGATCTTCGGGGCCCCCGCGCCCAAAGGACAGGAGCTCGAGGACCAGTATTTCGGCTCGATAAAGGACCGCGTTTCCGACTATATGTTCACCCTCGACACGGAATTATGGAAGATGGGCATAACCTCCAAAACGAAGCATAACGAGGTGGCGCCGGCCCAGTTCGAGATGGCCCCCATCTTCGACACGACGAACATCGCCACCGATCACAACCAGCTCGTCATGGAGACCATGCAGAAGGTCGCCTTCCGCAACAACCTCGTATGCCTGCTCCACGAAAAACCGTACGCGGGAATCAACGGGTCGGGCAAGCACAACAACTGGTCGTTGTCGACCAATGACGGGCTCAACCTTCTCGAACCGGGCCATACGCCGAGCGAAAACGTCCAGTTCCTCCTTTTCATCAGTGCCATGATCAAGGCGGTCGATACCTACGCCGATGTCCTTCGGGCAACGTGTGCAACCGCCGGGAACGACCATCGGCTGGGTGCCAACGAAGCCCCGCCCGCGATCATTTCGATCTTCATGGGCGAGGAACTGACGGAGATACTGGAGAAGATCGCCAAAGGCGAAAAGATATCCTCGCGGGGCCAGCAATTCGTCAGCGTGGGCGTCGACACCCTGCCCGTGATACCGCGGGACAACACCGACCGCAACAGGACCTCCCCCTTCGCGTTCACGGGCAACAAATTCGAGTTCAGGATGGTAGGCTCAGCACAGTCCATCGCAGGATCGAATGTCGTGCTCAACACCATCGCCGCCGAAGCGTTCGACGAGATAGCGACACGGCTCGAAAAAGCAAAGGACATCAATTCCGAGGCCGCAAAGATAATCCGCGACATCTGGAAGAAGCACGGCCGGGTCATTTTCAACGGGAACAACTATTCCGGGGAATGGTTAAAAGAGGCCCGGGGCAGAGGCCTCCCGAACATCAACAATGCCGTCGATGCCCTCAAGGCCTTCGTCACGGAAAAGGCGTTCAAGCTTTTTGAAAAATACGACGTCCTGACGCGAAAGGAGGTCCATTCGCGGTTCGAGATCTATGTCGAGGCGTATTCGAAACAGATAAATATAGAGGCCCGGGTGGCCATCGACATGGTGAAAAAACAGATATTGCCGGCGGCCCTGGAATATGCCGCATTTCTCGCAGAGGCCGTCGATGACCTCGCATCGGTGAAGGGCCCCGCCGATGTGCCCGCCGATATGCTCAAGAAGTTCGGGGCCGTCCTGAAAGAGGCCTACAAGAACCTCGGGAGACTCGAGGAGGCCCTTGAAAAGTCGCAGGCGGTCACCGACACGGTCAAATGCGCGGAGAGCTACCGCGATTCCGTACTGACCGCCATACAGACCCTGCGCGTAGACATCGATAACCTGGAGACAATGATCCCCGCCAAGATGTGGCCGATCCCGACATACACGGATCTGCTATTCAAGCTGTAAGAGGCGATAGGCGATAGGCGATAGGCTATGGGCTATGGGAAAGATAAAAAAACCCATTGCCTATAGCCCATTGCCTATAGCCTCTTCTAATCCATTATTATTCGCGCATCTACCACATACAAGTGGTCTCCCGTTCCTTTGAGGGGGTTTATATCGATCTCGCGGATGGCGGGAAAGTCGGAGACGAGGCGGGAGAGGCGTGCCAGGTTTACGCTGACAACATCGATGGAGACCCCTTTTTGCCCGCGGACGCCTTCAAGGATCCTGTACGCCCTGATCGACCGGATCATCCGCCGGCATTCCTCCTCGGCAAGGGGGGCAAGGGCGAAACTCACATCCTTGAGTACCTCGGTATAGATGCCGCCGAGGCCGAACATGACGAGTTGCCCTATATCCCCGGCACGGCTCGAACCAAGGATTATTTCCGTCCCTTCGACCATCTTCTGTACGGCAACCCCTGAAGCCCCGGGGATAGACATGAGGTCATGCCACGCCTTTACCGCCCCGGCAGCGTTTCCTACCCTGAGACGGACACCGCCCACATCGCTTTTATGGAGAGGGCCGATCACTTTCATCGCAACGGGATAACCGATCGTATCGCATGCTTTCCTCACCTCATCGGGGGATGATGCCGCGGCCTGCGGGGGGAAAACGAACCCGGCCCTTTCAAGGACCTGCGTCACGGTGTCCGCTGACAGCACTCCGCCCTTCCCTTTCAGTGTGCCGGCGATGCCTTCCCTGTCATACCCGGGGATGCTGCGGGGCGCATCGAATATAAGAGGGCGTTTGAGCACCTTGCCCAGCCCGAACCCGCAATTCACCTCATCCACGAAGTAAGAATTGCCCTGCTGCGTAAATTCACGTATCTGTCTGGTGCACGTCGTGACGGAACTCAGCGTCGGGACAATGGGGATCGGGCATGTCTTGCGCGCCTCGGACACTTCGTGATAGATCTCCCTGTTCGGGTGCATCCCGGGATTTCCAAACTGGACCGCCATAACATCGATGCGTCCCGGCTCTTCTTCCCCCATAACCTGGAATATCTGCCGCATCTGGGGCCCCGTGCGCGAAGGAAGGCAATCGACCGGGTTCAAGACCGAGCTTTCGGCGGGCAATATCCCCTTAAGCCTCTCGCGCGTCCGCTCGCCGAGGACAGGCAGCACAAATCCCTGCCTCTCGAGTTCGTCGGTTAGCATGACGCCCGGCCCCCCCGCATCCGTTATCACGCATGCGCGGTTTCCCGCGAGACTTCCGCGGGTGCCTGAGAGTGCGCACGCCACATCGATCATTTCCATCTTGCTTTTGACCCTGATAATGCCCGCTTTCTCAAAAAGCGCCTCAATGGCCGTGTCGTCCGTCGCCATGGCGCCTGTGTGGCTTGCCGCAGCCCGTGCGCCGGATTCCGAGATACCCGACTTGATACCGATGATGGAACAGCCCTTTCGCGTCAGGCTGCGCGCAGCCTTAAGGAACAGTGACGGCTTTTTCAGGTTCTCAAGGTACAGAAGAAGGATGGGGGACCCGTCAACCTCATAATTCTCGTCATAAAGGGCGAAAAGATCTTCAACGCCGGTCTGTATGGAATTACCGACGTTGACGACGTTGCAGAATTTGAGCCCGCGAAGGACGGCCTGTTCCATGACAAGGTCGACCGTCGCGCCGGAACCGCTTATGAAATCGATTGAGTTTGGTTCAAGCTCGGGGATGATCCCGGCAAACTTCCCGCTGTAATGATAGGTCATGAACCCCGAACAATTCGGCCCGATGATGGTCATGCCGAGGTCGCGAGCAATGGCAAGCAGTTTCTTTTCTTCCTCTTTGCCTCTCTCATCCTTCTCGCCGAAACCCGCGGACAGGATCACGACGGCCTTTGTGCCCTTGCGGCCGAGCTCTTCGAGCGATCCGGCCACCAGTCTGGCGGGGATCGCTATGATACCCAGCTCGGGCGTACCGGGGACGTCGCTTATCGATGCATACGTCGGGAGCCCCAGCACGGGACCGCCGGGGTTTACAACATAGATGCTCCCTTTGTAGTGATGTTCGACGATGTTGGCAAGGACGGAACCCCCCGGCTTGCTCTTACTTTCACTGCCTCCGACGACGACAATGCTCTGCGGCCTGAAAAGGGCATTGTATGTTTCTGCGGAATCCTTTGCGTTCATGGATAGCATCCTTGCTGTCAGGGTTTTTATTCTTCATGACATCATATCACACACGCGGCCTCGTTTTAAGTGATGAATTGACAACGACCCCGGCAACATGCTGGTTTCATGGAACTCTACCGCAGATTGCAGCCCTGGTTTCCCGAGCCGGCAGACATGCGCCCGTCCAATAGCCACAAAACCACTTGCAAACAGAACGCAGGCTATAGGAAAATAGATGAAGGCTGTCGCCTTGCTACCTGAATGTAAGGAGGCTCACGATAACTGTGAAAATGGATGGAAAAAAGTATTCACCCTTGAGGACGATCTCCCGCTGCGCCCTGTGTTTATTCGCCATAACAGCCTGCCTCGTGTGGTCCGCCGGTGACGCGGGTGCACAGCGGGCCCCCGCTCCGGCAGAAAAAAAGCAGGGCCTCTCCGAGATGGACAAGCTGGTCCAGGAAAAGAACGAAGTAAGGAAGGCACGCTTCAAGCTCCTGCAGGACGAAAGTTCCTACCAGGTGCAGTATTTCAAGCCTGTCGACAGGCTGCGCAGACAGCTCGATCTGGAGGAAAGCGACCTGTATGCGGAATGCTCCGACGGCAAAGACCTGAAAAACCCGCGCTACAGTTTCTGTGCGGCCGAGCTCAACAGGTTCAACGAAAATGTAAAATACTACAATGAACGTGTCGATGCCCTGAAGTCGGGGCTCGCCGGCCACAAACAGGAATTCAACGCGAAGATGGACGACCTTGACAGGAAAGAGCGGGAGATAGACCGCAGGATAACCCTGTTAAAAGAGAAAAAGCAGCGCTGAAAAACTTTCCGGTGCTTTATGAACAGAAAAGCGTCCTGCGGAGTTAAACCCGGACAGGAAACGGTCGATTGTTTTTCCTGCGGACATTTCTTCATAACGCATGATAAGAAGTTTCCCTACGGCTGCGGGGCGATGGGATTCAAATCCCGCACAATTCCGTCCCGTGAAGTCTATGCAAGCTCCGGTATTGAGTGCCAGTTTTTTGTTCCCAAAATAGTACGGTCCCTGTAAAACAGGAGAACGGATGCGGCAAAGGAAAAAATGCTTATATGTACCGCATGATGAAGCAGTCACACATTAGAAAGGAGGCGTAATGATGGAAGAGCAAAAATTGTATGCCTTACCCGATCTGCCGTATGCATATGATGCCCTCGCCCCGTACATGTCAAAAGACCTCGTTGCATTGCATCACGACAAGCACCACGCGGCCTATGTCAACGGCGCGAATGCGATCCTTGAGCGGCTCGACAAGGCGAAAACCGACGGCTCGGATTATGACACCAAGGCCACGTACAAGGAAATGTCTTTCCATATCGGCGGCCACCTGCTCCACTATATCTTCTGGGAAAACTTAGGCCCTGCCGGCAAGGGCGGCGGAGGCGCGCCAACGGGAGTTCTTGCCCGGCTTCTCGACAGGGAATATGGCTCCTTCGAGCGCTTTAAGAAACTCTTCTCGGCTGCTGCGGCCAGCGTGGAAGGCTCCGGCTGGGCAACCCTGACGTTCTGCAAGCTGACAAACAGGCCGATCATCATGCAGGTCGAAAAACACAACGTCAATATCTACCCCATGTTCCGGATCCTGATGGCCCTTGACGTCTGGGAACACGCCTATTACCTCGACTACAAGAACGACCGGGCAAAATTCATCGAGGCGTACTGGAACATCGTGAACTGGGGCGCTGTCGGAAAGAGCCTGGAGGAAGTATTGTAGAAGAAGGTTCTACGTTCCGCGTTCTACGTTCCGCGTTAAGAACACCATAATGGGCCGGGATTTTTACTATCCCGGCTTTTCTTTTCGCTTAATTCCGAAAAGATGTTTCATTGTAATAATCTTCTGTCCCATTTCTTTCGGAAATGAAAAACGTAGAACGCGGAACGTAGAACGTCCTTGAAGTCTTACGGTATTTTTTTCCTCAGGTAGGCCTTTCGGGCGAGGATGATGCCGTACGTGATAAGAAGCAGCGTAAGGACAAACGCGGCCACAGGGACGAGGAGGGACAGCAGCGATACTATTATCGATGCTGCGAGTTCCAGGCTGGCGACAATAAAGTTTGCGAAACCGCCTGTAAAAACGGTCGACTTTGCCCGCAGGGCGACTGTCGCGCCCTGGAGCAAACCGGCGATGCCGCCTCCGGCAATGATCGAGATCGTCCATTTTAAAGACGGGGGAACATCCGTGATCAGGGAGGCCGATGCTATCGTACCGGCGATGATGCTGACCGGCGATGCGATCGCGTCCATGACGTTGTCGAGCCAGGGAACATAGTAGGCAACTATTTCAAGCGCGGTCGCAAGGCCGAATGCAACGGTCACCTGTTTCCCCGCGATCCACTCAAATCCCGGCGCCAGGCCGATATACCCGGACATCGACGCGAGGTTAAGGGCGAGAAGCGGCAGGAATATCCTGAAGCCGCACGCCGCGCTGAGCCCGATCCCCGTTAACACGGCAACGGCAACCTCGATATGTTCGCGTGACAATCCCATTACATCATTGTTGTACCATAAACGGGGGGAAAACGGGGAACAGGTGATGGGCAACAGGCAATTTTCCCGGCATTTCCTATAAACCATAACCCATCACCTGTCTTTTTGTCCCCTTGCCCATTGCCCGTCTTTTTGCTATTATTTGATGTAGTGGAGACTTTCCTTCTACCAGCGAGGACATAAAATGAGTTTCCTCCGCGCATTTCCGGTATTGCTCGTTTTTTTACTGCTTTTCACAATCGGCCCGGCTCTTTCGTCCGGAACAACCGCCGATGATCCCTCTCATACTATTAAGCAGATAGATGAACTGAGACGGCAGGGCAAGCTTCGTGCCGCAACCGGTCTTGCAATCGGGCTGGTCCGGGACACCGAGAAGAGATTCGGACCGGACGACCCCAATACTGCCCGTGTGCTTTTTACGCTCGGCAATCTTTACCGGTTTTCCGGTGACTACGTTCAGGCCGAGCCCCTCTTGAGGCGGGCATTATCGATCTTAGAAAAGGCCCGTGGCGGTCACGGCAGCCTGCTCGTCCGTACACTCGTCATTACGGCAATGGTTTACAATAGTACGGGCCGGCATGCCGAGGCTGAACCCCTGCTCAAGCGCGCTCTCGATATCCAGCAGCGGGCCACGGTCCGAAATCAGGAAGGCATCGCCTTTTCCTGGACCCTGCTCGCCGAGGTGTACCATTTCACCGGACGCCAGCCGGAAGCGGAACCGCTCATGCAAAAGGCCCTGGATATCTGGGAAAGATCTGACGATTACACACCTGACAGAATAGCATACGCCCTTACCGCGATCGCCCGGATCTACCGGAACACAGGCCGTTTTGCCGAGGCCGAGCCTCTTATACGGCGCTCTCTCGCCATATCTGAAAAGAGCCTCGGGCCCGAGCACGGAAATGTCGCGTTCGCACTGACCAACCTTGCCCTTATATACCGGAGGACGGGGCGCTCCGCCGAGGCTGAGCCGCTTTACCTGAGATCTCTCGCAATTGCGGAAAAAAACCGCAGCCCGAATCACCCGCTGATCACCGGGACCCTTATCAACCTCGCTTATCATTACGGCATTGCCGGGAAACACAAAAAAGCCAATGTCACGTTCAAAAGAGCGGCCAGGCTCCAGGAATCTCAACGCCAGTCAGTCTTTACCCTCCTGACGGAAAAACAGAAGCTCTCCTATATTAAAACCCAGGAATTTGGCATCTATGGATATGTCAGTCATACCCTGGGATTTCCGCATGTCTCCGAAACCGCTGTCACGGACACCTTCGATACCTGGCTGCGATGGAAGGGATCAGTTATCGAGGCACAGGGGCGTTTTCTCGATGCAGTCTATACATCGGAAGACCCCAAAACGCGGCATAAACTAACAGGTCTTTCGGAAGTGAAAAAGGAGCTCGCCCGGCTTGAGCTATCGGGGCCGGAAAAGATAGGGGTGGAAGATTACAAGAAACAAACCGCCGAACTGGAAAAGAAACGCGAAGCGCTCGAGATCGAGCTCATGTCAGAGAACAGGGATTTCATGCTTCAGAAGACGTCCCAGGATGCGAGCGTCGACGTATTGACCTCGTATATGCCGAAAGATGCGGTCTATCTCGATTATGCAAAGATACGGCTCCTTGATTTCCGCAAAAAGAAATGGATGGGCCCTCACTATCTTGTCTTCCTGTTTTCGCCGGGGGCCGCAAAGTCAACGCAGCTTCTCGATATGGGCCCCGCCGACAAGATCGACGCGCACATCAATGCATATCTCGGAGAGATGGCGCGGGCGGGAAGCGAAGGGAAGCTGCCTGACGAGACGAAGCTGAGAAAGGAGGCCTCCGCCCTTTACGATATCCTCATACGGCCGATAGAGGGTGTTTTTCCGGGAAGGAGCCGCATACTCATAAGCCCCGACGGGAACCTCAACCTGATCCCGTTCGAGGCCCTTGTCGACCCTGCCGGCAAGTATTTCATTGAAAAGGCGGTGATAAGCTACGTCGGGGCGGGACGGGACATCATCAAGTTCTCGCGGATCTCTCTCAAGGGCGGCGCCTCGCTTATCATAGCAGATCCCGATTATGACCTCGGGCAGAACGAGATCGAAAGCGCCAGGAAAAGCGCCGGTGCTCCAACGTCCCGGGCGCGGTCCATCACCGTCAGGGACCTCGAAGGGATGCACTTTGACCGCCTGCCCGATACAAAGAAAGAGGCCGATGTTATCGAAAAGATCCTGCGCGAGATGTTTTCCCAAACCGTCTCTAACCGCCAGGACAAAAAGGCCCTCGAGCACACACTCTTCGAAAGCCATTCACCGAAGGTGCTCCACCTGGCGACTCACGGTTACTTCCTGACAAAACCGGAATCGAAAATGGCCGACGCCCTGGCCGATATCACCGATGCGGATGACCTGCTCGCAAATCCCCTGCTCGTTATCGATAACCCGATGCTCCGGTCCGGAATTGTTCTGGCCGGCGTCAATACGTCCCTCAAGACCGGACAGGATGAAGGCATGGTAACGGCAGAAAAGGTCCTCGGGCTTCGCCTGAAGGGTACGGACCTCGTCGTATTGTCCGCCTGCAGGACCGGCGTCGGCGACGTTCAGAGCGGGGAAGGCGTGTTCGGCCTGAAAAGGGCCTTCATCCTTTCCGGGGCCAAGTCGATCATCATGAGCCTGTGGAGCGTGCCCTCGCAGGAAACCGTAGACCTGATGAGTTCCTTCTACACGCAGATATCAGAGGGAAAGACCCCGTCCGTGGCCTTGCGGCAGGCGAAGCTGTCGATAATGCAGAAACAGCCCCATCCGTTCTTCTGGGCGGCTTTCATACTGACAGGCACGCCCTGACAGAAGAAGCGTTTCAAGTTTCAGCTGTCACGTTTCAGGGAAAAGCAAAAAACGGCGTGGGTCAGGGGAATTGGTGCTGGACTATGATCAGTTTGTCGGTGTCGAATCCCATGGTCTTTGCCTTTTCGATGAGAGCGGTCTTGACCGGTTCGTCCGGTTTGGGAGTGCGGGAGAGGATCCAGAGGTAATTTCGGGTGTTGCCGCATACTATGGCCCAGGTGTAGTCCCTGTCAAGGGCGATAATGTTATATGCGCCGTAGAAGGGCCCGAAAAAGGACACCTTTAATTGCCCGATGTCCGGGCTCCCGACGAAATATCCCTTGCCCGTCGCCCTTTTCCATACCTTCTTCCCGGGATTGAAACCGGAATTTATGACGTCGATCCCGCCGTCCTTTCGCATGGTATATTCGGCCCGGACGTTCGTAAGGCCCCGCTCGAACGAATGGTCGAGGCGGGCTATTTCGTACCAGGTCCCCGTATAGCGGCCCGCGTCGAACCCTTTCACTGGTTCGATCCCCGGCGGGACACTCACACATGCGGCTAAAAACAATGTAAATGCTATAAAGATCAACATATTAACTGACATTTTTTTCATATGTTTCCTTTGTATGGCACGCATATATCAAATTTAATTCGGAAAAATAGCAATTGCAAAGAAAAAAACACGCTTGCCTTCTTGAAATGCTTAAAGGTATACTCAAAAAAAGGTATGATCGGACCCGATTGGTGTCGCAGTGGGTCTTTAGCCTGTGGCGCCGGCGAAGAACAAAGCACAGTCCCCTACCGGACTGAAACCTATTCCGTGCATGGAGCTCCAGAATGATCCGTGAAAAACGTCATCTTTTTCTCCGTAATAAGAAAAGCGGGATATTCCTGGCGGTCATTGTTCTCCTTATGATCGTTATCGTTGCCGGCGGCTGTTCGAAAAAAGCCAAGCAGGCGCCGCGCGAGGCCGAGGTGACCGTCACGACGGTAAAACAGGCCAATACGCCTGTGGCATTCGAATTTGTTGCCCAGACACAGAGCTCCCACGAGGTCCAGATACGGGCACGGGTGAGCGGGTTCCTTGAAAAAAGGGTCTACACGGAAGGCACCGTTGTAAAAAAAGGCAGCACCCTTTTCATAATGGACAAGAAACCGTTCCAGGCACAGGTGGCTGCCGCCGCCGCGGGGCTGGCCCGGCAAAAATCGAACCATGAAACCGCGCGCAGGAACCTGGAGCGTGTAAAACCGCTCGCCGAGCAGAACGCACTTTCCCAGAAGGACCTTGACGATGCCAACCGCAATTTCGAAACGACCGCGGCTGAGGTCGAGCAGGCCAGGGCCCAGCTCCTGACGCAGCAGCTCGACCTGTCCTATTGCACGATCACATCCCCCATCACCGGCATAACCGGTGCGGCGATGGTCCAGGACGGCGCGTACGTGAACATGCAGAATAGCCAGCTGACCACCGTATCGGTCCTGTCCCCCATGTGGGTCAATTTCAGCATCTCCGAAAATGATGTGAAGAGGTACGCCGACAGGGTCGCCGCCGGCCAGATCATTCCCCCGAAAAACGACAACTACGAGGTCGAGATAATCCTGGTCGACGGGACAATATTCTCCGAAAAAGGTGCGATAACGTTCGCCTCCCCGTCATACGACCCGAAGACCGGCACATTCCTGCTCCGGTCGAGCTTCCCGAATGCAAAAGGATACCTCCGGCCGAACCAGTATGTCCGCGCCCGGATGAAAGGGGCCGTCCGCCGCGACGCCATATTAATACCCCAGCGGGCCGTTCAGCAGGGCGCCAAGGGACATTTTGTATGGGTGGTGAACAAGGAGGGAAAGGCCGAGTTCAGGCCGGTAACGGTAGGCGACTGGTACGGGGACAGCGTCTTCGTCGATGCAGGATTGCGGACCGGAGATCAACTCGTCATCGACGGGATGCTTGGCGTGCGCACGGGCGAGACGGTCAAGATCAAACAGACAGCCGCGGAACAGCCCGCCGGAAAACGCGGCGAGGCGCCGGCGGTCAAAATGGAGCCCGCACCCCCCAAACCTCCCGTAAAGCCCGAAACATCGGCCCCTGCCAGGGGCGCCGCTCAACCGTCTGAACCAGCTGCTCCGGCAAAACCAGCCGCCAAGCCGGCCTCCACCGGAACAAGCGGGAGCCCCAAGCAGGGGAGGTAGGGCATGTTCTCCCGGTTTTTCATTGAGCGTCCCATCTTTGCGACCGTTGTAGCCCTCATCATAGTCATCGCGGGGCTTGTGGCGATGAACGCCCTTCCCGTTGCCCAGTACCCGACCATAACCCCGGTCCAGATACAGGTCACAACAACGTACCCGGGCGCCGACTCCAAAACGGTCAGCGATTCCGTGGCGGCACCCATCGAGGCACAGATCAACGGTGTCGACAACATGCTCTACATGACATCGACGAGCTCGAACACGGGCCAGTTGACCCTGACCGTCTATTTCACGTTGAACACGGACCCCGACATAGCGCAGGTCCAGGTCCAGAACAGGGTCAACCTCGCGATGCCCCAATTGCCGGAGGCCGTGACGCAATTCGGCGTTTCCGTCGAGAAGAAATCATCGAATATCCTGATGATCGTTTCGGTCTTCAACAAGGACGGCCGCTACACGGCGGATTACGTCAACAATTATGCGAACGTATACGTCCTCGATGCGGTAAAACGGGTGGAAGGCGCAGGCCAGGCGCAGATATTCGGTCTGCCCGACCAGGCAATGCGGATCTGGATGAACCCCGACCGCATGGCGTCACTCGGCATCACGACAACGGATATCCAGCAGGCCATCAAAAAGCAAAACGCCCTCTGGGGCGCCGGCCAGGTCGGCCAGCAGCCAAACGACCCCAGGGTCCAGTTGACCCTGCCTGTCGTCACCCAGCCCCCGTTCACGAACCCGAGGCAGTACGAAAATATCATCCTCAAAACAAGTGCTGACGGCTCCGCCATCGTCAGGGTCGGCGACGTAGCCCGGGCCGAGGTCGGCAAAAAACAATACATTGACGACAACAAGGTGAACGGGATTGCGGCGACGCCGGTGGCGGTGTACCAGCAGCCGGGAGTCAACGGGCTCGATGTCTCGAAGGCCGTCCGGAAGACCATGGAAGAACTGAAAAAGTCGATGCCGGACGGGATGGACTACAGCATCACGCTCGATACGACCGACTTTGTCCGCATCTCGATCGAGGAGGTCATCCATACGCTTTTCGAGGCGGTCATCCTCGTCATTTTCATCGTCTACCTCTTCCTGCAGAGCTTCCGGTCAACCATAATCTGCACCGTTGCAATATTCGTCTCACTGATAGGCACATTCTGCGGCATGCTGGCGCTTGGTTTTTCCATCAACCTTCTCACTCTCTTCGGGGTCGTGCTCGCCATAGGCATGGTTGTCGACGACGCGATCGTCGTCGTCGAGAACGTCGAGCGCAACATGATGAAAAAGCACCTCCCGCCCAAGGAGGCGACCATAAAGGCCATGGAGGAGATAGGTACGTCTCTCATCGCCGTGGTGCTCGTTATGGCCTCGGTCTTCATCCCGGCAGCCTTCCTTCCCGGTACGACAGGGCAGCTCTACAAGCAGTTTGCGATCACGATCGTCATCTCGGTCGCCCTTTCCGGTTTTACGGCCCTGACGCTGACACCCGCGATGTGCGCGATCATGCTCAAGCACGGCCAGCCGTCGGAAAAAGGGCTCTTCAAGTACTTCAACCGGTTCTTTGCATGGTTCAACCATGGTTTTGACCGTTTCACGGTATTGTTCGGCGACCTCGTCGTCATGATGATCAAGAGGATGACGATCGCTTTCTGTGTCCTGGCGCTCTTGATCGGCGGGCTCCTGTACCTTTTCCACGCGATCCCGACCAGCTTCGTGCCCAATGAAGACCAGGGTTATCTCATGGGCATCCTCCTCATGCCGGATGCCGCAAGTTTAAAGCGCACCTCGGAAGCGGCCGATGAGATCGACAAGGTCTTCGCAAAACAGCCGGGCGTCAAGGACCGGACCATCATCAACGGCTACAGTCTCATCGACGGCCAGTTCAAGAGCAATGCCAGCACGATCTTCGTCACCCTCAATGATTTCAAGGAACGCTACTCGTCCATGAAAAAAGCAAAGCAGGAAAATGCCAGGGCTGTCGTGCAAGGCGTTATGGCGCAATCCAGCCACTTGAAGAAAGGCATATTCTTCCCCATCGTACCCCCCGCAATCCCCGGT
>CALMFJ010000086.1 GCA_937862865.1 uncultured Pseudomonadota bacterium
ACACATACCTCAGCCCCGAGGAAAGAAACAAGGCCCTCGCCATCAGCGCCTCGCTCAGGCAGGCCGAAGAAATGTTCAAAACGGGGACACGCGACGCCGGGGCAATAAAAAAGGCGGTAACTGATATACTTCTCAAAGAAGAAGGCATTAACGTCGAGTACGTTGACATATGTGACGCTATGACACTCGAGGACATCCCCCGACTGGAGAGGAAAGCAGTTCTCGCGATAGCGTGCCGCGTAGGCAAAACAAGGCTTATCGACAACACACTTTTAACGGAGGCATGACAATGAGAAGGACCATGATGAAGGGGAAGATCCACAGAGCGACGGTAACCGACAGCAACCTTGACTACGAGGGAAGCATTACCATAGACGCGAATCTCATGGACAACGCAAACATCATCCCTTACGAGGCGGTCGACATTTACAACGTCACATCCGGCGAACGCTTCTCAACCTACGCCATAAAAGGCGAAAAAGGCTCCGGCATCATCTGCATCAACGGCGCCGCCGCCCACAAAGCACGGAAGGGTGACATAATCATAATCGCCACCTACGCCAGCCTCGACGAAAGCGAACTGGAAAACTTCAAACCGAAAAAAGTGTATGTGGATGGGAATAATAATATTAAAACCCCGTTGCTGCAGGCGGTGAATTAGAGGCAAGGAGCCGTTCCAGGTTCCACGTTCTACGTTCTACGTTCTACGTTACTAATATCATTAAGAGTCAACCGGAGATGCTCATCCATCTCCGGTTTTTTATATTTCCCCGTGATCCATCCCCCATTCGTACCTCGTAGATTAGAAATCCCCACCCCTCCTTCATACTTCCCGCCCCCTCCTTCCGTCATCCCGACCCCTCCTTCCGTCATCCCGACCCCTCCTTCCGTCATCCCTCCCCGCGCCCGGCACACCTCCCTCCTTCCGTCATCCCGGCGCTTGACGCCGGGATCCAAGGTTTTTCCGACTCCCGGATCTATTTGAAATGCCCCCTCACACAAAATCCTCATACAGATCCAGCCAACAGGGATTCGCCTTGTTTATCAATTCCAATTTCCACTTCCTGTTCCATTCTTTCAACAACTTTTCCCTGGCAATCGCCGATTCCATCGTCTCGTGCATTTCGAACCAAACCAGCTTATGCACCTCGTATTTCTTACTGAAACCGTCGACGAATTGGTTTTTATGTTCCCAAACACGTTTGAGGAGATTGGAGGTAACCCCAATGTATAAAGTACCATTCTTTTTGCTTGCGAGGATATAGACGCATGGCTGTCTGTCCATAACTTGTTTAGATATATTGCTTGGATTGGTCTTGAATAGTAATGACTTTATTTTCTGGTGTTTAAAGGGTCAGGATCATTTATTACTGTTTTTACTTTGGATCCAAGTGTCATGCACCGGGATGACGGTATTTACTGGGGATCCAAGGGTCAGGCACCGGGATGACGGCCCTTTTTTATGAATCGCTGAGTTTGAGAATATAGAACCGGCTTCTATTCCTCAGTCCTTTAGCTTACCCAAAAATCCTCTTAAACGGCTCCTGCCAGGCATTCTTGAGATAATCGATGTTGGTATCGATGATCACATCCCCCCTGAGGCCTTTCACGCGGAACGCCTTCCCGGAGACTACCTTCCCGATCACCCCGCAGGGTATGGATTTGAAGATCTTTTCGAATGCCGGGAGGTCCTTCTCACGGATGGTTGCCACGAACCGGCTGGCGGATTCGGAGAAAAGGAGGATGTCGTCGCGGAAAACCCCCTCGCACGGGACTTTGTTGAGGTCGACGTCTACACCGATGTCGCCGGCGAAGGCGCTCTCCGCGAGGGCGCAGGCGAGGCCGCCGTCGGATATGTCGTGGCAGGAGCGGATGAGGCCAGCCTTTATGGCTTTTTCCATGGACCGGAAGGTCTTTTTGGCCTCAGGGCCGCGGACGTGCGGGGGTATGTTGCCTGTGCGGCCAAACTGGGCGAAGTATTCGCTGCCACCTAACTCTGCGTATGTTTTTCCAATAATAACAATAATGTCTCCGTCATCCTTCATGTCAATTGTCACTGTTTTGTGGACGTCGTCAATGACGGAGATGCAGGATACGAGGAGCGTCTGGGGGACGGATATCTTGATCTCGTTGTGCATGTAGTCGTTCTTCATGCTGTCCTTGCCGGAGATGCAGGGGGTGCCGAAGAGGGTCGTGTAGTCGTAGAGGGCCCTGTTCGCGCGGACGAGCTGGGCGAGCTTGTAGGCGCCTTCCGGGTTACGTTCGGATTCGATGGGGTCGGACCAGCAGAAGTTGTCGAGAAGGGCCATTCTCTTTAAGGAGCCGCCCGTCGCGATGTTGTTCCGGACCGCCTCGTCGATGGCGCATGCGACCATGTTGTACGTGTCGAACCGGCTGTACTTGGGGCAGATGCCGTGGCTGACGACGACGCCGTTGTCGCTGCCGAGGTCCGGGGCGACGACGCCCGCGTCCGACGGGCCGTCGTTGTGCTTGCCCGTCAGGGGCTTTATGACGCTCGAGCCCTGCACCTCGTGGTCGTACTGGCGCACCACGTATTCCTTGCTGCAGACGTTCCAGCGGCCGAGCACCGAGGCGAGGGCCGCAGCGTAGTCGCCCGGCTCCGGCAGGGGGTCTTCGTCCACGATCCTGCGCTCCCATTTTGCCCGGAGGTTCATCCGCGGCAGGCCGTTGTGGAGGAACTCCATGTCGAGGTACCCCGCCGTTTTGCCGTCGTACAGCACGTGGAAGCGCCCGGAATCCGTGAACTCACCGAGAACCGTCGACAGGACGTTCATCTTGTGCGACAGGTCGAGAAATTCCTGAAGCTTGTCCGGCGGGACGGCGACCGTCATGCGCTCCTGCGCCTCGGACAGGAGTATCTCCCAGGGCGAGAGCCCGTGGTACTTCAGGGGCGCCCGTTCGAGGTGCATGACGCACCCGTTCGTGTCCTCGGCCATCTCGCCGACCGACGAGGAGAGGCCTCCCGCGCCGTTGTCCGTTATGGAGCTGTAAAGCCCCCTGTCCCGCGCGATGAGGAGGAAATCCGTCATGCGCTTCTGCGTGATGGGGTCGCCTATCTGGACCGCGCTCGTCGGGGAGACCTCGGAGAGCTCCTCGGATGAAAAGGTGGCCCCGTGGATGCCGTCCTTCCCTATCCTTCCGCCGACCATCACGATGTGGTCGCCGACGTTCGCGCGCTTGAGGTAGGACGCCTCGCCGCGTATCGTGACCGGCATGATGCCGCAGGTGCCGCAGAAGACGAGCGGCTTCCCGAGATAATTCTCGTCGAACACGAGCGAGCCGTTGATCGTCGGTATCCCGCTCTTGTTCCCGCCGTGCTCGACGCCCTCGCGGACGCCCTCCAGCACCCTCTTCGGGTGGAGGAGCCTCGGCGGTATCGTCCCCTTGTGGTCCGGCGCCGCAAAGCAGAATATGTCCATGTTGAAAGACAGTTTCGCGCCTTTTCCCGTCCCGAACGGGTCCCGGTTGACCCCGACAATGCCCGTCAGGGCCCCGCCGTACGGGTCGAGGGCCGACGGGGTATTGTGCGTCTCCATCTTGAAGGCCAGGTTGCTGCGCCGGTTGAACTTGATGACCCCGGCATTGTCCTTGAAGACCGACAGGCAAAAGTCCTGTTTCCCCTTCTTCCGGCGGATCTCGTCGGTCGAGCCTTTCACATACGTCTGGAAAACGCTGTCGATAACCTCGACACTCCCGTCCTCTTCATACTCGATGAGCGCGTTGAATATCTTGTGCTTGCAGTGCTCCGACCATGTCTGGGCGAGCGCCTCGATCTCGACGTCCGTCGGGGCGCCGTCAAGCCCCACCTTCCGCCGGGCCGCGACGACCGCCGGATCGGCATAATAGTCTTTTATAACGAGAAGTTCCTCCCGGGACAGGGCCCATGTCCTTTCCCGGTTCATCTTCATCAGCTCGTCGATGGCCATGGACCCGATATCGATCCGCTCCACGACCGGTTCGGCGGTGATGGCAACCTTCGGCACGTAAACCCCCATGCCGCCGTCCGCCCTGTACTGCGCGATGGATTTTATGGTGTAGCGGTTGATCAGGACATTGGCGAGGATGTCGACGGCAATGTGGTGCACGTTGTCCTCGGTAAGAGAGCCTTTCAGGAAATGCATCCTCGAGGTATAGACCGCCTCGCCGTCTGCAAATTCCCGGCCCGTCATCGCCTCGATCACTTCCTTCGCCGTTCGCCCGACATTGTCGGTCACGCCGGGTTTATAGCCCACCTCGACGACCCAGTCCCCCTCGGCCTGTGTTGCCGTATCGAGGAGCCCCTTCTGGATGACCGGATCGACGAACGCCTCCGTGCTCAGGGCCTCAAGTATCCCCGGGCCCAGGTCGGCGTCGACCGTGTAGACCTCGACAACGTGCGCCTTCTCGATGTCAAAACCGAGATCGGACTTGATCCGCCTTTTCAGCTTCTCCCCCGGCACATCGAGGAGCCCTTCCCTGTACGATATCTCTATCCTGTGAGCCATGTTAAGCCACAAACTCCTTTAGGTTTTTTACCGCCTCCACCGCGTCGGCCTCATCATGCACCTCGGCCGTCAATATCAGGCTTTCGCGATGGGCCTTCAGATAAGCCTTCAATTCCCTGAAGGGGAACGTGCCCCGCCCTATCGGCATATGATCGTCCCGCTTCCCGTAATTATCGTGGAGATGCATTTCTCTTATTTTATTTCCAAGCATTGACAGCCATTTGTCAAGCGATACTTTAGTAAATAGATTAAAGTGACCGGAATCAAAACAGAAATATAGATTTCTTCCATCGTAATGGCGGAGAAGCTCGTACAGGGTGTCCGGCTCCTCCTCGAATATGTTCTCGAGCATCACGGGGAGCCCGTCCCCCGCCGTATCAAGGACCTCATCCTAGATCTCGATGCTCCCCTTGAGCCAGACGTCCACATATTCCCCGAACCGCCATTTGTCATAACCGGGATGGCAGACAACGCCGAGCGACCCGAGCAGGTTGGCGAACGTGACGGCCCTTTTCAGCTTGTCCTTCGTTACCGCCCGGACGCCCTTATCGAGCCCCCCGGGGCTTAAGTCCATGAACGGCGCATGCACGGTGCACACGATCCCCTCCCCGCGCAGCACCTTCCCCAGCTCCTTCACATCACGCTCGCCGATCTCATCGATCCCGTTATGGAAATATATCTCCACCCCCACATCGAGCCTCTTGATCAACTGCACCCTTTCCCGAACCATATCATACGGCCCGTTCACAGTCATCGTCCAGGGCATATTATTCCTGATTATTCGCATAAGTCGGATCATCTAGAATAAACCAGAATCCGCACGATTTCCAGAGAAAAGCCGTGAAAAGACCTGCCTCTCGCCCGTTCGCCTTCGGCTCTCTAGAGCTCTCAGAGACCTCAGAGAAAGGCGGAGGGCCGGCTGATCGCGGAGCCT
>CALMFJ010000087.1 GCA_937862865.1 uncultured Pseudomonadota bacterium
TTCCACATCCAGCCCCTGGCTTGCCAGCACTTCGTCCGTTTCGCCTGAGGCGCCGTAGCTTGTTGCGCCGAAGGACAAAAATTTGCCCTTGAACCCTGCTTTCAGGAGGCCGGCGGTGATTACGGGGACGATGCCGGTTTTCGCGTTGTGGTCTTCGTAGGTTGCAATCAAAGGCAGTGCGGCGAGTTTGCCGATTACCTCCTCATCTATCTCGTCAACGCACGGCATATTGACGACCGCACATGCCTTTCCCTTTTCGGCAAGTTTCTCCCTGACCGCAAGGGCCTTCGAAACGAGGCCGCCGTATGTGATAATGGCGCCGTCCGGTCCATCGGCCATGATGTCCATTTTGCCGTACCGGAAGGTGTAATCGCCGGCAAAATACGGCTGGTCTTTCTCTTTGTATATGACGGGCCACCGGTTCCGGCCGGTCGCCACGAAGAAATTGCCTTTTGTTGCCGCTATGTAAC
The DNA here is from genome assembly GCA_937862865.1 of uncultured Pseudomonadota bacterium. GTDB lineage: Bacteria > Desulfobacterota > Syntrophorhabdia > Syntrophorhabdales > Syntrophorhabdaceae > Delta-02. The sequence continues at coordinate 471 of CALMFJ010000087.1, forward strand.
GGATCACCCTGTCCGTCTGGTTCGGGTCGCACGGCACGATCACCGTTGCCCGGTACAGGCTCCGCACGAGGCCGATGTAATCGATGCACTGGTGGGTCTTGCCGTCAGGCCCAACGTCGAGGCCGACGTGGGTGATAACGGTTTTGAGATTCGCATAGTTTATGTCATTGATGCGCTGCTGGTTGTATACTTCATCGATCCCGAACACACCGAAATCAGCAAAAAATGTCAGTATCCCCCGGGTGGACATGGCCCCGGCGACCGTCGCCGTGTTATGCTCCTGGATGCCGCCCTGGAAAAAATTGTCGGGGTATGCCTTCGCAAAATCTGCCGTTTTCACGGAACCTGCGAGGTCACAATCGAACGCAGCGACAGGGCGCCCGTTCGGTATGTTCCTGTCGCCAATATCCTTCAGGGCCTTGCCGAACGCGGTGCGGTTATCGACCTTGTCCGATTCGTTGTAGGTAAAAGGCGCGCCGGCGTCTATCGCCTCGTCAAGGTCTTTGCTGTCAAGGCTGAACGTCCATTGCCCTTTTCTGAGTTCCCTGTAATATTCAAGTCTGTCCTCGAGGCCGAGGATGGCCATTGCCTCTTTGTATTCCGCCGCGTTGAGCGGGCTGCCGTGATATTTTTCCTTGTTTTCCATAAAGGGGACGCCGTTGCCCATGACCGTGTTCGCCACGATGCAGACCGGATTTTCCCTGTCATTCCTCGCGTCCCGCAGGGCGGAATATACTTTCTGGTGATCGTGACCGTTTGCGACCTCGATGATGTCCCATCCGTCGGAAAGAAAATTCTCCACGATATTCTGCGGCATGATGAGATCGATGCTGCCGCTGATCTGGAGCCGGTTATAATCGATGAGGACCGTTATATTCGTCAGGCCGTATTTGCTCGCGAAACGGCGCGCCTCCGAGATCTGCCCTTTTTGCTGTTCGCCGTCGCCCATAAACACGTATATGTGGGACGAACTGGCGCGCAGCCGGGATGCCATGGCAAAACCCGCCCCTGCGGAGAGCCCCTGCCCCAGGTTGCCTGTCGACCACTTTATAAAGGGGATCCCTTTCACAACATGGCCTTCGAAAGGACTTCCCGATCTTCTGAAAAACGCCACGACCTCATCGACGGGCATGTGGCCCAGGCGTGCAAGGCTGGCATAAGCGCCCGGTGAGGTGTGGCCATGGCTCACCACGATCTGGTCCGGGTCCTCGCCCGTGAGGTTCGCACAGGAAAAGACGGTGAGGTACATATCGAGGGATGACATCGACCCGCCCGGATGGCCCGTCCCGGAAAGGTGGGTCATCGTCAGAATATCGCCTTTCGCGAGGTGGGACAACGTCTTCAGGTCATCAATTTCTTTATCGGTCAGCTTTTCAGCGTCAAACATTTCACGTGCCTCCCATGGAGTAATAATCACAGCCTTCGCGCAAGAGACAGCGCGGACAGTCTGGTTTTTTCGCGGTGCAGATATATCGCCCGTGGAGTATCATGAGGAGCGAAAACGGCATCCAGGATTCCATCGGGACGGCCGACCGGAGATCTGTCTCGATCTTCTCCGGCCCCCTGTTCGCCGTCAGCCCGATCCGTCCCGACACCCGCGCGACATGGGTATCCACTATGATGCCCGGTTTTTTATACGCGAGGCCGACAATCATATTGGCCGATTTGCGGCCGATCCCTTTTACCGTGGCAAAGGTATCGATATCATCGGGCACGGCGCCATCGAATTTTTGCAGGAGTTCGGCGGCTATGCTCTTGATCGCTTTGGCCTTGTTGCGGTAAAAACCGGTCGGGCGTATATCCTCCTCAAGTTCAGCGCCGGGCGCTTTCACATAATCCTCAGCCGTCCTGTATTTTTTGAACAGCCCTTTCGTCACCGCGTTGACCCGTTCATCGGTGCACTGCGCAGACAGGACGGTCGCTATGACAAGTTCGAGAGCGTTCGTATAGGACAGCTCCACCCGGGGCTCGCCATGCATCTGATGAAGCTTTCTCAAGATCGAGGCGATATCTTTCTTCATAACGGACGATAAGAATGTATTTTTATACCATTTGGCCGGGATGGTGTCCAAAAGAAAAAAGAGCGTTTCGCGTTTCGCGTTCTACGTTCCGCGTTTTTCAAAGCGTAATCAATCCGTTGCGCAGCATTACCGCTATAGTGACAACGAGAAAAAGACGGGATAGCTGTCCCGGGATAATTGCTTAACGTAGAACGTAGAACGCGGAACGTAGAACGGCTTCTACGGCCTTCGCCTCTCTTTCAGGATCTGCGTGATCTCCTCCACTCCGCGCGTATTCAGCACGTCCTTCTTTTCCTGCCAGCCTTTGCGGGCGACGCAGACACCGTAGAAAACCTCGGCGAGACCTGCCGCGCTGTGGGCATCGGGATTGATCGAGATGCGCACGCCCTTTGAGCGGGCGTAGGGCAGATACCGCCAGTCGATATCGAGCCTGTACGGGCTGGCGTTGAGCTCGATCACTTTGTTGTGCCGCGCCGCCTCGTCGATGATGGCCCTCATATCGATATCGTAGCCTTCGCGTGACAAAAGAAGCCGGCCTGTCGGGTGGCCGAGCATGGTCATATACGGGTTGCCGATCGCTGTGATGATCCGTGCCATCTGCTCGTCCCTTGCAAGCCTGAAATTCGAATGGACCGAGGCGATGACGAAATCGAAGCCCTTCAGGACATCTTCGTCATAATCGAGGCTCCCGTCCGGCAGGATATCGCTTTCGATGCCTTTGAAGATGTGGAAATCAGGCCATTTCTCATTGAGCGAGTCGATGAGGTCCCATTGCCGCCTGACATCGTCCGGCTTCAGGCCGCCCGCATAATAGGCGCTTTTGCTGTGGTCGGATATGCCGATGTACTTGAATCCCAGCTTCCTTGCGGCCCCGGCCATCTTTTCGACGGGGTCCGAACCGTCCGAGAAATTCGTGTGCACGTGGAACACGCCCTGTACATCTTTTTCGCGGACAAGTACCGGGACCGTACGGGCTTCGGCCGCCTCGATCTCCCCCATATCCTCGCGCAGTTCGGGCGGGACGTATTGAAGGCCGAGCCTCTCATAGACCTCGGCCTCCGAATCGGCGGGAACAGGCGCGTCCCCCTGGAACAGCCCGTATTCGTTGAGCTTCATGTTCAATTTTCTGGCAATGCCTCTCAGGCGGACATTATGCTCCTTACTCCCTGTGAAATACATGAGCGCAAAGGGAAACTCATGAGGCTCGACAATCCGCAGGTCGGCATCGACGCCCGAGATGAGCCGGACCGACGTCTTGGTCTCACCTGTGAGATATATCTCCTCTATGCCTGCAAGTGTCGTGAAAACGAGCGACAACGCATCCCGGTCAGTCCCGGCCGCGAGGATATCCATGTCGCGGATGACCTCTTTTCTCCTGCGGACGCTCCCGCATATTTCCACAGAACTGCCCGGCACTTTCTCCCTCAACGTATCCCGGATGCCCAGCGCCTGTGCGTAGACATCGGCGAACAGGTGCTCGCCCTTGTGCTGCTTCATGAACTCGATGCCCTTGAGGATCTTCTCCTGCGTCTTCTCGCCAAAGCCGTCAAGGTTGACAAGCCGGTTCTCCCGGCAGGCATACTCAAGTTCCCCGACATTTGTGATACCGAGGGCTTCAAAGAGGACCTTGATCTTTTTCGGTCCGAGATTCGGGACCTTCGTCAATTCAAGGAGCGATTCGGGCAGCTCCCTCTTCAGTTCCTCGTAGTACTCTATTTTCCCCGTCCCAAGGTACTCCGTTATCTTTGCCGCGATCGCCTCCCCGATACCCCGTATCTCGCGCAGGCGCCCCTCTGCCGCGATCCGTTCAAGTTCGTCAAGGTTCTCGGTTAAGGCATGCGCCGCGTTCGCATACGCACGGACCTTGAACGCATTCTCCCCCTTGATCTCGAGAAGCCTCCCGATATCCTCAAGAATACTGACGATGTTCGTCGATGGCATGACAATAATCCTAATGTCGAACGTGCGGCATGTCAACCGAATAGCAGCTAAAGGCGAACGGCGAACGGCGAACGGTAAAATCCTCAATTCATTACCCATTCAGAGGACTGAATATCCAACCCACCGGTTCGCCTTTTGCCGTTAGCCGTTTGCCGTTAGCCGTTTGCCGTTAGCCGTTTGCCGGTTTTTCTTGCATTCCGGCGGGGGTTCGCGTATGATGCGGGTAAAGGAAAACCAATGCCCGCAAAGAAAAAAACGCTCTATTATACCGAACCGCTTTTCGAGGAATTCAAGAAGGACTACTGTTATGTCTGCGGAAAGCGCATAAAGGACAACGAAGGGCTCCACGTCGGCAACAAGATGTGGCGCCACAAAACATGCAAGCCCGGCAGTGCCCACTGGCTGCGCAGTTCCGTAGCCAAAGAGGAATCAACTCTACCCATTTTCAAGGCCTAATCCCGGCCGCATTACTTCGTATCGAAGAATAGACATAAAAAAACCTTGGATCCCGGTGTCACGCACCGGGATGACGGGAATGGAGGGCCGTGACGGGGAACTGTCGAGGATTACTGCAGGGCTGATTTCCTGCATCGGAGACCAAACGCGCCATAATAACGGCCTGGAGCAGGACGCTTTACGCTCTCGCACCTTACGCCTTACGAAAAAAAAGGCGCCTGATTAACAGGCGCCTTTTTTTGTTAGCGTAGTGTTAATCCAGTTTCGTTTCGCCGATCCTCATGCTGTAGAAGGAGCGGTAGACGAAGATGATGGCGACCACGAAGAAAATGCCGCCGATCACATATTTTACCGTCTGGCTCTGGATCGTGACCGCGATCTCTGTCGCGAGAAGGCCGAACAGCGTGGTGAACTTGATGACCGGGTTCATGGAAACTGACGATGTATCCTTGAACGGGTCGCCGACGGTATCGCCGACTACGGCCGCTTCGTGAAGCGCCGTGCCCTTTTCTTTCAGGTCTACTTCGACAATCTTTTTCGCATTATCCCATGCGCCGCCGGCGTTTGCCATAAAGATGGCCTGGTACAGACCGAAGAAAGCGATCGCTACCAGGTAACCGATAAAGAAGTAGGGGTTGAAGAATGACAGTGCGAGGGCCATGAAGAAGACGACGATGAATATGTTCCACATGCCCTTCTGGGCGTACTGGGTACAGATCTTGACGACTTCCTTGCTGTCCTCGATGGATGCCTCTTCTTTATCGAGGTTGATGTTCTGTTTGATGAAAACGACTGCGCGGTAAGCGCCTGTCGTAACGGCCTGGGTCGCTGCGCCGGTAAACCAATAGATGACAGCGCCGCCCATGAGCAGGCCCAGGATGATCGTAGGCTGAACAAGGCTCAAATGAGCGATGACGTTTCCGAACATGTTCTCGAGCAGGATGATGATGCCGAAAACCATTGTCGTTGCGCCGACAACGGCCGTACCGATGAGGACCGGTTTGGCGGTTGCCTTAAACGTATTGCCTGCACCGTCGGCCTCTTCCAGGTAGTCTTTAGCGCCGTCAAAGTTGGGCTCGAAACCAAAGGTCGATTTAATATCGGCTGCGATATCGGGGAGCGCCTCAATACGGGAAAGCTCATAGACCGACTGGGCATTGTCCGATACGGGGCCATAGCTGTCGACCGCGATCGTAACAGGGCCCATGCCGAGGAAGCCGAAAGCCACCAGGCCAAATGCGAAGACCGGTGCCGCAAATGCAAACTTGGCGGGCATAAGGGCGACAATAGAAGGATGCTGGGAGACAAGGTATGCAATAAACATGAGAACAAGGATCACAAGGCCTTCCCAGAAAGCGGAGTAGTTACCGGCAACAAAACCGGAGAGAATGTCGAGCGATGCTCCGCCATGGCGGGCTGCTCCGACAACTTCCTGGACGTGCCGTGATTTTGTGCTGGTAAAAACCTTGGTAAATTCCGGGATCAGCGCGCCTGCGATGGTGCCGCAGGAGATGATGATCGCGAGCGCCCACCAGAGGCCCGGATACTGCGACTGGCTGATGTCGCCGAGGAGCATATAGCTCGCCCAGAACGTAACGATAATCGCAACGATAGAGGTTATCCATACAAGGTTCGTAAGGGGCTGCTCGAAATCAAATTTTTTCTTTGAGCCATAGACGGAAGAGGTGATACCTCTGTTGATGAAATAAGAAACAAGTGAGGTAAGGATCATAAGGATACGCATTGCGAAGATCCAGATGATCAGAACGCCTGACATCATGGGGTTCGCGGCGAGGGCCAGGGCCAGGAAGGCAACAAGGGCAACACCGGTTACACCATATGTCTCAAAACCGTCTGCCGTAGGACCGACACTGTCGCCCGCGTTGTCACCGGTACAGTCGGCGATGACACCCGGGTTCTTCGGGTCGTCTTCAGGAAGATGGAAGACTATTTTCATCAGGTCCGAACCGATGTCGGCGATCTTCGTGAAGATACCGCCGGCGATCCTCAGTGCGCTGGCGCCGAGTGACTCGCCGATTGCAAAACCGATAAAGCTCGGTCCAACGAGATCTTTCGGAAGGAAAACAAGGATACAGATCATGAAGAAGAGCTCGACGCTGACGAGAAGAAGGCCGACGCTCATACCGGAGGTCAGGGGGATATTGACGACTTCAACCGGCCTGCCGCGCAATGACGCAAAAGCTGTCCGGGCGTTTGCCCAGGTATTGATCCTCATGCCGAACCATGCAACACCGTAGGAACCAAGGATGCCGAGGATGGAGCAGATGAGGATGATGACCATATTGCCGAACGGAGCGTGGGAAAGGCCCATGAAGTAATACACCATACAGCATGCGATCAGGATCCAGAGAATGATGAGGAACTTGCCCTGCTGGCCGAGATAAGACTTACAGGTTTCCCAGATAATGGCCGACACGTCAAGCATTGACTTGTGTGCGGGCATATTCTTGGTCTGGTTTGCCTGCAAAACGCTGAAGATCAGGCCCACAATACAGATAACGATCCCGAAATACATGATGCCGACGCCACTCACGGCGCTTCCGAACAGAGTAAATGACACTGTCGAAAGGTCCGGGAGAATGATGTCCGCTTCACCGGCGAATGCAGGCAGAGCGAGCAGCATAAACATAAATAACAATGATGCGGTGCTCAAAGCTTTTTTGATGCTCATCTATTACCTCCTTGAGAGATGATAATGAATAACCATAATAACCCTGAAGTTGCGGATTGGCTCCCTATTTTAAACATTTTCTTTTTCGAATGTCAACGAAACTTAGGAAAAAATTCACAATATATTATTGCAGGGCGGCCATAGTCCCTAATTCTATTGAAAAACAGAGAGTTGGCCAAAAAATTACCTTGTTTTTGGCTTCCCGTTAATTGCCTATGTTATCAGAAAATCAATTACAGTCCCACGCCGTCCACCGCGCTGCCGCAGAACGAGCACGCGCCGCCTTTCAGGTTGTATTCCGTTATCGAGTACCCGTAACGCCCGATGATCGTCTTATGGCAGGTCGGACAGCATGTGTTCTCCCCGTCGAGCCCCGGGATATTGCCGACGTAAACGTAGCGCAATCCCGCCTCGATACCTATCTGGCGGGCCCGCGCAAGGGTCTTTACGCTTGTCGGAGGCGAATCGAGCAGCCTGTATGTCGGATAGAAGGCGCTCACGTGCCATGGGACCTCGGGCCCGAGCTCCTGCGCGATAAAACGCGCGATCGATGCCAGTTCCTCGTCACCATCGTTATGGCCCGGGATGACCAGGGTCGTCAGTTCTATCCAGATACCGAGCTTCCTGTGGAGACGGACCGTATCGAGAACGCCGGACAGTTTTGCGCCGCAGACCTTCCCGTAAAACGATTCGCTGAAACCCTTGAGGTCTATGTTCGCCGCATCGAGGTACGGGGCTATCGCCTTGAGCGGCCCCTCCTCAATGTACCCGTTTGTCACGAAATTGTTCGCGATCCCTTCCCTGCGGGCGATCTTCATGATATCAAAGGCATATTCAAAGAACACCGTCGGCTCGGTATATGTATACGAAATGCTCGTGCACCGGGAGGCCTTTGCTTCCTTCACGATGTCTTCGGGCGGCACATTCCGGCCGAAGACCCTGCTTGTTTCACGGGGTGACTGGGAGATCTCGTGATTCTGGCAATGGAGGCACCGGAAGTTGCACCCGACTGTCGCGATCGAGAAGGCCTTTGTGCCCGGATAGAAATGAAAAAGCGGCTTTTTCTCTATCGGGTCGACATGGTCCGCGCAGGGGAATCCGTAGACAAGGCTGTAGAGGGTGCCGTCACGGTTCTCCCGGACACCGCATATCCCTCGTTTCCCCTCGGCTATGATACAATGATGACGGCACAGAAGGCACTGCAGGACATTTTCGTCCCTTTTTTCCCAGAACGACGCTTCCTTCATGGCTCACACCTTTTTTCCGAATATCGCCTCCACCACATCGTCCATGGTCTTCGCCGAAAGAAAAATTATCTTCTTTTTCACGTAATTGGGGATCTCAACGAGCTCGTGACAGTTCTCGTGGGGGATGAGCACCTTCTCCATATGGTTCCTCAAGGCCGCGAGGGTCTTTTCTTTGAGGCCCCCTATGGGAAGGACCCTGCCGGTCAGGGTTATCTCACCCGTCATCGCTATCTTCCTGTTTATCGGGCGCCCCGTGATCGCGCTGATCATCGCGACCGCCATCGTGATGCCGGCGGACGGGCCGTCTTTGGGTATGGCCCCCTGCGGCACGTGTATGTGCATCTCGAGGTCGTTGAAGATGGACGCCTTGATCCCGAGGACCTTCGCCTTTGATTTTATATACGTCAGCGCCGCCTGTGCCGATTCCTTCATGACATCGCCCATGTTGCCCGTCAACATCAATTCCTTCTTGCCGCGCCTGCAGGACGCTTCGATGTAGAGAACATCCCCGCCGAACTCCGTCCACGCGAGCCCGCTTGCCACGCCGACGTAGTCCTGGTCCATCTGGCTGTCGGGCAGGTATTTTACGGGGCCCAGGAACTCGTGCAGGTTCTTCGGGGTCACCAGCACCTTCTTGGTGTTGCCTTCAGCGACCCTCCGTGCGACCTTCCGGGCGATCGTGGCGATCTCCCGTTCGATATTCCTCAAGCCCGCCTCGCGGGTATACTCGTTGATCGCCTTTGCGATCGCCCTGTCGGATATCTCGAGGCGCGCGCTCGTCAGGCCGTTCTCCGCAAGCTGCTTCGGGATAAGGTAGCGCCTCGCGATCTCCAGCTTCTCCTGCTCCGTATAGCCGGGTATGTCGATGACCTCCATCCTGTCGCGCAGGGCGGACGGTATCGTGTCCATCTGGTTTGCCGTCGTGATGAACATGACCTTCGACAGGTCGAAGGGAACGTTCAGGTAATGATCGCTGAACGCGTTGTTCTGCTCCGGGTCGAGCACTTCGAGGAGCGCGCTCGCCGGGTCGCCCCGGAAGTCGTTGCCGATCTTGTCTATCTCGTCCATCATGAAAACAGGGTTGTTCGTTCCGGCAAGCTTGATGTACTGGATAATCCTGCCGGGCATCGACCCGACGTATGTCCGCCTGTGCCCCCGGATCTCGGCCTCGTCCTTCATGCCGCCGAGCGACATGCGCGAGAATTTCCGCCCGATGGCCCGCGCGATGGATTTTCCGAGCGACGTCTTGCCGACACCGGGTGGCCCGACGAAGCAGAGTATCGGCCCCTTCATGTCCGCCTTGAGCTTCATGACGCTCAAGAACTCGAGGATGCGGTCTTTCACCTTGTCAAGGTCGTAATGGTCCTTGTCGAGGATCTTACGCGCCTTCTTTATGTCGATGTTGTCCTTCGTCGATTTGCTCCAGGGAAGCTCCACGAGCCATTCGAGGTACGTCCTCACCATCGTCGACTCGACGGCGTCCGGGTGCATCATGTCGAGCCGCTCGAGCTGTTTCTTTGCCTCTTTCTCGACCTCTTTCGGCATCTTCGCCTTCTTGATGCGCTTCCTGAAGTCTTCGACCTCCTCGGTGCGCTCATCCCCTTCGCCGAGCTCGGTCTTGATGGCGCGCATCTGCTCGCGCAGGAAATACTCCCTCTGAGACTTGGACATCTCCTCCTTCGCCTGCGAGAGTATCTTTGCCTGCATGTTGAGAAGCTCGATCTCCTTTCCGAGGATCTCCGAGAGCTTTCTCAAGCGCTCGACGGGGTCGATTATCTCCAGGACTTCCTGGGCCTTGTCAACATTAAGCCCGAGGTTCGCTGCGGCGATGTCCGCAAGCCTCCCCGGCTCGTCAATAGTATCGAGGACCATGAGTATGTCGGGCGGGACCATCCGTCCCATCGACACGACCTTTTCCATTTCCTCCTTGACGTAGCGCATGAGCGCTTCTATCTCAAGGGTTATCTCGGTGATGATCGGCTCTTCGATTGCCGTCAGGCGGACAAGGAAGGTCGGCGTCTCCTGCAGGTACTGCTCGATCTTCGCCTTCTTAAGGCCCTGGATGAGGACCTTGACCCTTCCGTCCGGGAGCCTGAGCATGCGCATGATCTGCGATACGACGCCTACGCTGTAAATCCTTTCGGGCAGGGGATCTTCATCGGTCAAATCCTTTTGCGCGGCGACAACGATGAGACGGTCCTGTGACAGCGATTTTTCAACGGCGTTGATGGACATGTCCCTTCCTACGAACAGCGGGAGGAGGACGCTCGGGTACATCACCATGTCGCGCACCGGCAAAAGGGGCAGGATATCAGGTATATTTATGTTCTCAAAATCCGTCATGTGATGAGGCGCCTCCATTTTCTATACGGCATAAAATGCGCTGAATGCCCGGTAACATTCGTAAATGTCGAGCTTGCTCGATATCTCATAGGGCGAATGCATTGCGAGAAGGGCCGGCCCGCAATCGATTATGTCCATCCCGTAAACCGCCAGGTGTTTCGCCACCGTCCCCCCGCCTCCTTCGTCGACCCGCCCGAGCTCCCCGGTCTGCCATACTATCCCTGTGTCGTTAAAGAGCCGGACAACTTCGGCAACATACTCCGCATTTGCATCGCTCGCTCCCGTCTTTCCCCTGTGGCCGGTGAACTTCGTAAGGCAGATGCCGCGTCCCAGGTACGACGCGTTCTGCTTCTCGTGGACCTCCTGGAACGTCGGGTTCACCGCTCCGTTAACATCCGCCGACAGGGCCTTCGAATCATAAAGGACCTTTCTGATAACAGACTCGTCGGCCTTGAGGCCCATCCCGTTCACTATGTCATCGAGGAACACCTTGAGAAAATAGGATTGGATACCGGTCGAGCCTTCCGATCCGATCTCCTCCTTGTCCGCAAATATGGCAAGACAATTCCGGCGGGGGCCTTTAACGCGGCATATCGCTTCGAGAAGGGGATATGCCGACGCCCTGTCGTCCTGCCCGTAGGCACCGATCATACTGCGGTCGAGACCAACATCACGCGCCTTAAATGCCGGGACTACTTCGAGCTCGGCGGTAATAAAGTCGTCTTCTGTCATCCCGTATTTATCTTCAAGCATCTTCAGAATGTATTGTTTCACCGGCTCCTTTTCGGTTCCCGCGAGCGGGAGGGAACCGAAAAGGACAATGAGCTTTTCCCCTTCGATCGCTTCCGACAGCTTCTTCCCATCCTGCGTCCTGTGGGAAAGGTGCGGAAGAAGATCATCGATCATGAAGACCGGGTCATCGCCGCCCTCACCGATGCAGATGTCCACTGTCCGGCCGTCGGCCTTTATGACCACGCCGTGGATGGCGAGCGGACACGCGACCCACTGATACTTTTTTATGCCGCCGTAATAGTGGGTCCTTAACAGCGCCAGGTCCACATCCTCGTAGAGCGGGTTCTGTTTAAGATCAAGCCTCGGGGCATCGATGTGTGCGACGACGACATTGAGCCCTTCGATAATGTCCGACGAGCCCCGCACAAAAGCCATGACCGTTTTGTTCCGGTTTACCGCGAATACCCTCTCCTGCGAAGGGTCGAGGTCGAAGCCGCTGCCCGTCAATGCTTCGGTAATGCACCGGACAGCTTCGCGCTCGGTCTTCGCCCTGTCGAGGAAATCCTTATACCTCTCCGAAAAATCGTAGATGGCCTTGATATCTTGCTTCGATTTCGATCTCCAGCCGGATTGTCTTTGCATGGGGTCCTTTCAGGGTATCAAAATAGCGTGGACTACGTCAAATAAGGGGAACATAAGGTCCATATGGTGGAGGCGGTGGGAATCGAACCCACGTCCAGAAAAGAAGGCGTCAGACAGACTACATGCTTAGTCAGCGTATTCAATCTCAGACATCAAGGCACCCGCTGACGGGTCCCGTGATATCCCAGCCTATAAGGTTTCGCCCGGCACTATAGGCGTTGCACCGGACTATCCCGCTAGAATGACACCATACACGGACCTAAAGCAGGAGGAAGGTCCGGATGATGGGCTGCTTACGCAGCCAGTGCGTACTCGTGAGAGTCTGCAGTTGTGTTTAGTTCCGCTTGGGTACGGGTAAGCAGTAACCCGGCATGCCTCTCTGGCCCTTGCATCCCTGTCGAAGCCTTATCGCCCCCTTTATCGTATTCGTTCCTCGCGTTCCATCAGACGTTTCTCGTCCTTGCGCTTTATTCCCTCTCTTTTGTCGTACAGCGTCTTGCCTTTCGCCAGCGCCAGTTCCATCTTGGCCCTGTTATGTTTATCAAAATAGAGGGAAAGGGGGATCAACGTGTACCCCCGTTCTTTGACCTTTCCGATGAGCCGCATGATCTCCCGCTTGTGCATGAGCAGCTTGCGCGTCCTCTTCGGCTCGTGGTTGTATATGTTCCCGCACGAATAGGGCGTTATATGGGCGTTCACCAGGAATATCTCGCCGTCCTTTACCTTCGCGTAGCTCTCCTTGAGGTTCGCCCGCCCTTCCCTGAGCGACTTCACCTCGGTCCCGGTCAGCACGAGGCCCGTCTCGAACTTCTCCTCGATATGGTACTCGTGATATGCCTTCCTGTTCGTACAGATCACTTTCATCCCTTATAATATAACACAGATGGGGGGGAAAAAGAAGGGCACCCCGAACCAGCGAGGTGTGATGCGTGAGGCGTTTCCCCTATCCGTCAAGCGCCGGGATGACGATGCAATTATGATTGCGACACAGCCTCGGGAGGCCGCGGTGACGAATCAAGGGATAGAAGCCTTACAACTTACGTTTCTATTATCGGGAGTTCGATTATGAACTTCGCCCCGCATGGCTTGTTGTCCTCGATCCGTATCTTTCCGTGGTGCTCCAGAATGATCGAGTGGACTATGGCGAGGCCGAGGCCGGTGCCGTCTTTCTCCTTGGTGAAATAGGGGTCAAAAACCTTCTCCTTGTCCTCGTCCGAGATGCCTTTGCCGCTGTCGGCAAATTCGATGATACCGGTCCGTTTCGGCGCATCATACCGGGTATGCACGGTGATGCTTCCCGCGTTGCCGTCCATCGCCTTGACGGCATTGGTTATGAGATTGATAAACGCCCTCTTCATGGCATCGCGGTCAACGCGGAAACGGGGTACATCCTCCCGGCTAAAGGTCATCGAGATGTTGTGGTAAAGATTCCGGTAAAGATCAAGGGTTTCCTCGATGATCGCATTGAGGTCCTCCGATGTCTTTGCCTGGGATGTATGTGTGAGCTTGGTAAGCTCGTTGACGATTTCCTTAATGTCATCGACCGACCGTATTATGACCGACGTGGTCTGGTCGAGGACCGCCTTTTCGTTTTCCGGGGCGGTGCGCATGATCTTCCTGCGGATCCGCTGGGCGGAGAGGATAATAGGGGTCAAGGGGTTTTTGATCTCGTGGGTCAGCTTGCGGGCGACCTCCTGCCACGTGGCAAGCTTCTCTGCGCGGACAACGTGGGTTATGTCGTCGAAGGCTATGATATAACCGGCCACTCTCCCGGTCTCGTCTTTGAGGGCAGTCAATGATGCCCGAAGGTATGTCACGTCTTTTTTCAGGTTGAGCCTCAAGTCCATCGTGATGCTTTTATCGCCTGCAGCCCTGACCTCCCTGAGGAACGATTTTGTCAGGCTCCGGAAATCATTGCCGAATATCTCCCGCAAAGACATCCCGTCGAGGCTTTCACGGTCAATGCCCAGGATCTGCCGGGCGGCACTGTTGGCAAGCCGGATCACGCCTTTCTGGTCCGTGGATATGATGCCTGCAGCCACATTATTCAGGACGAATTCCAGGGAACGGCCTTTACTCTCGATCTCATCTTTGGCTATCTTAAGCTCCCTCGCCATACTGTTAAAAGCCCTGACGAGGGTGCTTATCTCGTCCTTTCCGCGTTCCTCGAGGTTGATGTCGAACTTGCCCTTCGCGATGATGGCCGCGCCTTCCTTCATTTTCTCGATCGGAACAGTGATCTCTGTGGCCATTTTGATCCCAACCCAGAGCGAAACAAAGATCGTGAGGATGGTTATGAGGAACAGGGGAATAATAAAGCTGTATTTGAGGACCTTTTTGAAGACACGGGATTCCTTGAACTCCTTGCTGGTCACGGCTATCTGCTTCATGCGTTCCGTGCCCTTCATCTTGATCGTATCCCCGAGGAGAAGCATAGGGGCCGACGCGTCCGCAACCTGAGGGCCGGTCCCTATGCGGACGCCCACAACAAGCATTTCTCCCCCGTCGGCAGGGATGATCTGGCGGGACATGTCATTACGCAGCAGCATCTTGAGCCGCGGGCGAACGACCTCTTCAGACCTCCCGGAGGCGCCGGCATTAAAGATATTCCCCGTCGCCGGGTCATACACCGCGACATAGTCAAGAGCGTGGGTTGTCTCGTACCTGTTAAGAAAATTTTTCAATTCCTTTTCATTACCCAGCATGTCCTTTTTTTCTATCTGGTTCGCCATCCGGTGCCCGATCCTGGTATAGCGTTGAAAGATCTCCTCATAATGGAACCGGGAAAGCTCGAGGGCGCTTTCCAGCGTGTCCTCAACCTGCTGGCTGAACCACCGGTCCATACTTACGTAGAAGAAACCGGTCGCCAGTATGAAGAGGGTGAATGAAGGGACGATGGATATGAATAGAAGTGTTGACGTCAGCCTTTTTTTAAGCCCCGAACCCCAGATGCCCCGTCTTTTCTCGATATACGCCTTGAGGATAATGCGGGTGATCAGGAAAAGGAGCAACAGGATAAGAAGGAGATTTAAATTAAGGACGACTACCAGGAGCTTGTTTTCCCAGACCGGGAAGAACCTGGCGAAATTCGGGAGGTTGATCTCGAGAAAAACGAGCGCCCCGAAAACCACCAGGATACCGATTATGAATGAAAGTTCTTTCTTAAATTTCATAAAGAAACCGGGCGATGGGCCATGGGCGATGGGCTACAGGGAAAACCGAATTCATCCCGATATATCCCCTATTCCCATTACCCATTACCTATCACCCATTACCTATTGCCTATTACCTTTCTTCTTCCCATCGCCCATTGCCTATGGCCCATAGCCTGGTTTCCTATTTTATCCCAACAAAATTAATCTGCCGTTCGTTCCGGGCACCTTTCCGGTATGAGGCGAAAAGGGGGTCTTCGGAACAGAAGGTGCACAGTCCCGTGTCAAGGATGGTCGTCACACCCGACCCGGTCAAAAGCCAGGTGTTCGCGTCTTTCAGGTCGAGATAGGTCAAACCGTCCCTGTCGTGGAATATGCCTTCCGGAAAATCTTCTTTCAGGAATGCTTCCCTGACCTCGGCCCCGACCGTGTAGCAGCAGCCCCGGATGGACGGCCCCAGGAGCGCCGTGATGCGCCCTCTTGCGGCGCCGCGCTCCGCCATCATATCCACCGCTTTCGATGTTATGCGCTTCAGCGTGCCCCTCCATCCTGCGTGAACTATTGCGGTCAAGGGGAAGGCGGGGTCAGCAAGCACGATACTCATACAATCCGCCGTTTTAATGACCCCGGCAATGCCGGGCTTGAACATGAGGATCCCGTCACCCGTGTCCGGCCTGTCTGCGGGCCCCACTGTATGGATCATGTCCCCATGCTCCTGATGCAACGTCACCAGACGGTCGAGGGAAAACACATCGAGAAAGGACCGGCTTTCATTATCGCTCAACAATGACGGGCAATCCCGGGTGAAAAAACCGTGGACGACGCCCCGGGCGGTCAATTCGGGGGCATGATAATATTCCCAACCGTTCTTTCTTTCCCGGGCGAATTCCATTGCCGGACCCTTCCTGTTTTCGCGGCCCATCTTGTAGTTTACGGATTTTCTAGGCATTTTGTCCACGGTGTTTTTCCATGAACTCGTTCATATCGGGGGGCACGGGCGCCTCGATCTTGACCGGGGCCCCGGTGACCGGGTGAACAAATTCTATACGGTATGCGTGGAGAAGAGGTCTCGCTGCCAATCTTTTTGCTTTTCTTCCATACGTCTCGTCACCGACGATCGGAAAACCAGCGTGGCTTAAGTGAACGCGTATCTGGTGCGTCCTCCCCGTTGCGGGATATGCCTCGATACAGGAGAACCCCTCGAGCCGCTCCAGGACCTTAAAGCCGGTGGTCGCATACCTGCCGCCGGAGCGCAGAACGGTCATCTTCTTCCTGTCCACCGGGTGGCGCCCGATATTCCCGTTGACGGTCAACACATCCCATGGCGGGGTTCCCTCAACAAGGGCCCGGTACGTCTTCCTGACATCCCTGTCCTTGAACAACCCCGATAATTTTTCCTGTGTCCGGGGATCCCGGGCAATCAGGATAACGCCCGTTGTCCCCTTATCCAACCGATGTACGATCCCCGGCCTCATTCCCGCCATCCCGTCGGTCCCGTTATTCGTGAAACGTGAAACGTGAAACGTGAAACCGGTCCTCTCCAGGTAACCCAGGACCGCGTTGACCAGTGTTCCCGAGCTATGTCCGAATGACGGGTGAACGACCATATCCGCCGGCTTATTGATTGCCAGGAAATAATTGTCCTCATACAAAATGTTCAGGGGGACCCTTTCCGCCGCGAGACCGATCGGTTCGTCTTCCGGTATCTCCCCCGAGATCTCGAGGCCCGCCTTGAGGCGCATTGCCGGCTTCGGCACCCTGCCGTCCACCCGGACGTGACCGCCTTCTATCATTTCTTTTATCTTCGTCCGCGTCAGGGACAGCTGTTCGGAAAGGAAGACATCAAGCCTGATATCGTTTTGCTCGCAGGTTATCGTGAAACTACGGGGCATCCGTGTAAACCGAGACTATTGCTTCGACAAGGTCCGCTTCATCGTGCGCAAGGACCGTCCTCATGTCGAATAGCAATCTTTCGTGTTCGATCCTCGCTATGACAGGGACCCGGCACTCTCTCAGATGCTTCTCGAACGCTGCGACGGTCATCGCCCGCGGGATGAGGGCTATCCCGGCCGATGGTATTGTCATATCGGGAAAGCTTCCGCCGCCCACTTCCGAATCTGTGTCGACGACAGATATGCCGGCACCCGGGCAACGCTTTTTGAGTTGTGCCGCCAGCCGGCGGGCCCTCTTTCGCAGGCCGCCCCCGGATTCGGATATCATCGCCATGGTGGGGATCTTCTGTGCAGCCGAGGCGGCATCGAGGTATAGAAGGAGGGTCGCTTCAAGGCCTGCCAGCGTGAACTTGTCGGGACGCAGGGCGCGTGTTACCGGATTGCGCTTTATGACATCCACGTACTCCTCTTTGCCGAGGATCATTCCCGCCTGGGGGGCACCCAGGACTTTGTCCCCGCTGAACGAGATCACATCGAAACCGGTCTTCAACTCCGCGGATATTATCGGCTCGCGTGTGTGGTCGAGGCCCTCGTAGGCGTGGAAAAACCCGCTTCCCGTGTCGAAATATGTCGGGATGCCGTATCGTGAGCCCAGCTCTACGAGCTCCTGCGACGAGGCCTCGTGAGTAAAACCGCGGATGCGGTAATTGCTCGTATGGGCCTTCATGATGAGGCCCGTGTTGTCCCCGATTGCGCGCTCGAAGTCCTCGATATATGTTCTGTTCGTCGTCCCGACTTCCCGTAAGACGGCCCCGCTTTTCTTCATGACGTCGGGTATTCTGAACGATCCGCCAATCTCTATGAGCTCGCCCCGCGAGATGATAACCTCTTTTCCCTCGGCGAGGGTATTGAGGACGAGGAAGACCGCCCCGGCGTTGTTGTTGACCACGAGGGCATCTCCGGCTGACGTCAGTCTTTTCAGGACCGATGTGCAATGGCCGTACCTGCTGCCGCGCGTTCCCTTTTCAAGGTTATATTCAAGGTTCGAATACCCTGTCGCCACTTTCATAATCGCCCTTACAGCCTCTTCGGCGAGCACGGACCTGCCGAGGTTTGTATGGATGATCACCCCTGTCGCATTGATAACGCGCTTGAGGCCGGGCTCCATGAG
Organism: uncultured Pseudomonadota bacterium; assembly: GCA_937862865.1. Classification (GTDB taxonomy): domain Bacteria; phylum Desulfobacterota; class Syntrophorhabdia; order Syntrophorhabdales; family Syntrophorhabdaceae; genus Delta-02. Next base: position 18,760 of record CALMFJ010000087.1, read on the forward strand.
GGCCTGCGTCTGACGGGAAACCTCCTGTACGATCTGCTCGACGCCCGGCACGGCGCTTTTCCGGCCGCCCTTGATCTCAACGCGCAGCGAATCCAGGTGTTCGCGCAGAACGTCCTTTAACAATGCTTCCGGAAAACGCGCCTCAAGCCTTTTGAATCCCGGGCTTTCGAGTATCATGTCGACCTTCGGTATCTTCCGCAACGGGTTGTCTGGCATAGCTTAGTTATTTTCTATCATATGGAGGGAACCGTCAACAGGTAATTTCCACCTTCGCATCGACGATAATACATCCTTTCCCTTCATCGTTTACGATGACGGGATTTATGTCCAGATTGGTTACGCGGGGATTTTCAATGAGAAGTCTCGATACGCGGACGATAACATCCTCGAGGGCAGGTATGTCGGCCGGCTTCCTGCCGCGGGCCCCTTTAAGGATCGCAGAGCCTTTCAAGTCTTCGATCATGCCCCGCGCATTTTCTTTGTCGACAGGCGCGACGCGGATCGACCGGTCAGCCATGATCTCGACGTAAACCCCTCCGAGGCCGCAGACAACGACGGGCCCAAATTCATTGTCAAAACGTCCTCCTATGATCATCTCATGACCGGGCGGGACCATTTTCTGGAGAATGCAGGGCGCCGTGCCCATCTGTTCAAAGGCACCCAGCAGTTCTTCCTTGTTCTTTATGTCAAGATGAACGCCTTTTACGTCCGATTTATGGAGAACAGAGGGGGCGGCGAGTTTCAACGCGACCGGATAACCTATCCGTTCCGCCTTAGCGATGAGGTCATCCCTGCTTTCGGCCACAGCGAACTCTACGACCGGAAGTCCCGACCGCTCAAGCAAAGAGAAGGATTCGTCCGGGTCGAGGAATCTCCGTCCGGCACTGTGGGCACACCGCGTCTGTCCGGAATATGCGTACGCGACCTGTTTGCCCCGCCCTTTTGCCTCGTAATGCTTGAGCGACCAGGAAAGCGCTTTCAACGCCTGGTCGACATCCGTAAAGACCGGGACATCCGCCGCTTCCTTGATGGCGAACCATTCCGCCCTGTTGGTCACAACACACAGGGCCACCGGTTTATCGTATGCCGGTATGATCCCGGAGGCATACGTCAGAAAGTTGCGCACCTTCGCCCCGTCTGTTTCCGAACTGTATGTAACCACAAAGGCGATCCCGTCCACACCCTCTTCTCTCAGGGCCGCCTCAAGGATCGGGCAGTACTCGTCAAGATCATATACATCGCCGATATCAAGGGGATTCGTCGCGGCTATGACGTTTAATTTCTTTGCGTGGATGCCGGCAAAAAATTCATCAGAAAAGGCCGCAAACTCGAAGCCGTACCTTTTCGCCGCGTCGGCGCACAGCACTCCATGACCGCCGGAGCGCGAGATGAGGGCAAGCCTCTTTCCTTTCAGGACGGGCAGGCGGAATATCTTGAAACAATCCACCATTTCCTGGAAGTTCGTCACCCGGACGATCCCCGCCTGCTGCATTGCGGCCTCAGCCACGTCGTCGTCACCCGCGAGGGCTGTCGTATGGAATTTCGCAATCTCGCCGCTCGACGCGCTCCTGTTCGACTTGAGCACGACGACCGGCTTGGGGCTTGACGCGGCAAGCGCCATCAATCTCCGGCCGTCGGAGAAATTCTCAAGATAAAGCCCCGCAACGCCCGTACCGTCATCCTTCAGAATATACTCGAGGATATCGTTCTCGTCGGTCATAAGCTTGTTGCCGATACTGACAACCTTTCTTAAGCCCACATTTTCCACGGAGCAAAGCATGCATGTATCATAAAAAACCCCGCCACTCTGGGAAATAAGGGAGGCCGGGCCTTTTTTCATATAATCCGGGTCTATGATGAAGAACGGGAGAACAACCCCCGCCTCGACGTTGACGACACCGAAACAGTTCGGCCCTATCATTCTCATTCCGTACCGCCTGGCCGTCTGCAGGACCGAGCCCTCCAGCGCAAGCCTGTCGTCTGAAAGCTCGCTAAAACCTCCCGATTCCAGGATCACATTCCGTATGCCTTTCCTTCCGCATGTCTCGACAGTCTCCGGAGCATAACGGGCGGGCACGAGAATGACGGCAAGGTCGGGAGCGCCTTTGACGCCATCGAGGTCCTTGCGTATCTTCCAGCCGGCCACCACACCGTCACGCGGGCCTACAGGGTACACCTCTCCGCGAAAACCAAAGCGGGCAAGGTTCTCCACGATAATGCGCGCAAGGTTGCGCGGGGTATCGGAGACGCCGAAAACTGCAATACTTTCTGGATGAAAAATTTTTTCCATGTTGGTCCTTCGAAATACCGGTAATGGAACGCACCGTTAGTATAACGTTTTAACCCCTTAAAAAACAATCATGAACGCGACTGGACGCGATGTTGACAACGCCGCCCGGCATCTGCTACATTTCGAGAGTGGCGGCCTTTTAGCTCTTTCAATACAAACTCCTATGAGGACGATATGACGAGGACAGAACGTGCGCTATCACTTTTTCAAAACGGCTTTAATTGCTCACAAGCCGTTTTTGCCTCCATCGCGGGAGACATGGGCATACCGGAAGAGAAGGCCCTCATGATCTCGAGCGGGTTCGGGGGCGGAATGGGAAGGATGTCCCTTACATGCGGGGCTGTCACGGGGGCCTTCATGGCGCTCGGGCTCAGGGAAGGTTATTTCTCCGGCGAGACCAGGGAGTCGAAAGAGAAGATCTATCGCCTTGTCCGTGAATTCGGGGATGCGTTCGCCGCCATCCACGGTTCTATTGAGTGTCGTCAATTGCTCGGTTTTGACATCTCGACACCCGACGGTTTCAAAGAGGCTGCAGATTCCGGTATATTCCGGGACAGGTGCCCCCGGTTTGTTCACAGCGCTGTCGAGATAATCGAAAAAATGCTTGCACTTGCGTGAAAATTAGCTGCATTTTTGTAAAACAGTGCTATACTTACAGGAGATGATGAAAAGGGCATCGTGTATAGTTGTGCTGTTTGTCTGTTTATGCATCGCCCTTCCGTTGACCGGCGAGGCCAGGGGTTATTATTACCGTGGCGGTTGCTACGGCGGTTGCGGAAACTACTGGGTGCCTGCGGCGATCGTTGGCGGTGCAATACTGGCCGGGGCCCTTTTTGTCGGCGCCATGAACTACCAGGCTTCGAAGCCTGCACTCCCTCCGCAACCGGCATATCGCCCGATAGATACCAGCCAGCCATACGCCTCTCCGGATCCGAACTTCGTTGCACGGTACGGTCAGGCGCCTGCCGCCTCGCAGCCGCAGACCGGCGGGACCTGGGTCATCGTACCGGCCCAGCAGGTCGGCCCCGCATGGGTTCCCGCACACCGGGTATTCGTGCCGAACTCTTAAAAACGTTCTACGTTCTGTGGACCTCTGTTTTTGCTCTGGTAGTAAGCCAGTTTTACTAATCTGACGATTATTTACCTTTCTTCGGTCCCCGTCATCCCGGGGCTTGACCCCGGGATCTAAGGTTCTGTTTTTATAACCGCTTGTTATTCGCCGAAACATTAGGAGAAAAACCTTGGATACCGGCGTCAAGCGCCGGTATGACGATATCCTTGGAGAGATGATTGAATCCGCTATTCGTTAATCTACCTATACTGCCATATAGTGCGTAGAATTATTTTATCGATCTACCAGTTCCCGAAAACACGGACTAGTGCGGATCTTGTCGAAGTCCTTTTCGTCTGCGAGGAAACGCTGGTCTTTCAGTTTCCCTGTATCGAAGGCGGCCTTGATCCAGCGGCATGCTTCGGTTGCGTCGTGTCTTAATGATTCCACCCGTGCGAGAAGGATCATGGATGCCACGTCACCCGGTTTTAATTCCAGGGACTTCTTTATATCAGCAAGGGATCTGTCAAACTGGAGCAGGTCCTTGTAGAGAACGGCCCTCACAAGGTACGGGCCGGGGTTGCCGGGTTTTATCTCTATTGCCTTCGTGAAATCCGCCAGCGCCAGTTCAGGTTTTTTCTCGAACACATACATCATGCCCCGCTTTGAATATAAAAGGACGTTCGACGGGTTGATCGCGATCGCCCGGGTAAGCTCTTCGATCCCCTTGCCATATTCCTTGCGGATAGCATAGATCTCTGCGCGGCCCTCGTGCACCTGCCAGAATCGGGGAGCAATCTCCAGCAGGCGGCTGTAATCGGCCATGGCCCTGTCATAATACCCCGCTTTTTTTTCGACAAAGGCCCTTCCCAGAAGGCTCAGGAATTCCTGCGGGTTAAGTTCGAGGGCCTTCGTGTAGTCGTCCACGGCCTTCTGGTTCTCATTCAGCGCGGCGTATGCATTTCCCCGGAAAGTGAATGCCCGCGCGTTTTTCGGGTCGAGCTCAATTGCCCTGTTCAAATCTGCCAGGGCCTCGGCGTGTTTTCTCTCAACATAGGAAAGGATGCCCCGGTTTTCCCATGCCGCCTGGTTCCGGGGGTTTATCTCGATCGCCTTCGTGAGGTCTGCCCGTGCAGCCCTCAATTTCTTTTCCTTTTCCCATACCTGCGCACGACCGACGTACGACACGTCACTGGCCGGGTTAAGGGTGATAGCCCGGTCAAAATCGGCCCTCGCCTTCGCCGTGTCCCCCATGCCCTTGTAGGCAAATCCCCGCCACGTGTACATGTCGGCAAGTGCAGCGCCCGACAGGTCACCCTTCCTGACCGCGGCTGTACACGCCGCGACCGCCTTTTCATATTGGTGGCTGATCGCCAGGTCCCTGCATCCTTCGGACGCTTTTGCGACGCTTTGTGCACAAAATAGCGCCGTTATCGACGCGGTCACTATCAGGCAGGCTGCCTTGATGATCCTTTGCGACATCTACGGGGCCTCCTTAAGCCCTCGCATACTTTACATTATTCAGCTAAAATTTCAAGCGGGCAGTGCAAATAAAAGGACCCTGGCCATATTGAGACCACCGGCACGGTCTGCCGGGCCCGATGCAAAAAAAGCCCCGCCGTAAATGACGGGGCCCGTATGATCAGCGTATGGACAGGTTATCCGAAAATTCCCACGGCCTTCTGTGCCATCACTATGAAAACCTTCGGGAAAATGCCCATGTACAGGAGGGCCAGTATGCATATGAGCATGACGAGCCCATACTGAGGGGCCCGGTCGGCTGCCGCGGACTCACCGACAGGTTCTTTGAAATACATGTACATCATCACCCTCAGGTAATAATATGCGGCCACGACACTGTTCAGAAAACCGATGATGGCAAGCCAGTAATACTGTGCCTTGACGGCGGTGCTGAATACGTAGAACTTACCCATGAACCCTGCGAGCGGCGGTACGCCGGCGAGCGACAGGAGAAAAATGCTCATGCACAGCGCTATGAACGGATAGCGGGCGCCCAACCCTGCAAAGCTGTCGAGGTCGCTGCCGTTGTCACCCTTTTTCTGCATGACGATAACGGCCGTGAAGGCGCCGATATTCATGAAAGTGTATGCGGCAAGGTAATACAGCATGCTCGACGCCTGCGCCCTGTCCCCCGTTATAAAGGCCACGAGGATATAGCCCGCATGCGCTATACTGGAGTAGGCAAGCATCCTCTTGATATCACGCTGTACGAGCGCCGTGATGTTCCCTACCGTCATGGTGAGGACCGCCAGGATCCATATGATCTCCGACCAGCCGAAATGGAACGGGATAAAAGCGGTGAAGAAAATGCGGATCAGGGCACCGAATGCCGCGGCCTTCACGCCCGTTGCCATGTACGCGGTTATCGAGGTCGGTGCTCCCTGATAGACGTCCGGCGTCCACATATGGAAGGGGACCGATGCGATCTTGAACCCGAAGCCGACAAGAAGCAAGCCCAGGCCGATGATAAACATGGTCGCGGAGAACGGCTGTTTCATGAGGAAATATCTTTTCAGTTCGGCCACATCGATGATACCGGTCGACCCGTAGATCATCGACATCCCGTACAGGAGAAAACCGGTTGCGAACGCACCGAGGAGGAAATACTTGAGGGCCGCTTCCACGGACGCGATGTCGCGCCTTAAGAGGCCGCACAGGATGTAGATCGAAAGCGACATCACCTCGAGCCCGATAAAGATCGTGACGAAATGGTGCGACGAGGTCATGACCATCATCCCGAGCACGCCAAACATCAGGAGCGCATAATATTCGCCCCCGCCGATCTCTTCACGGTCGGCGTACCGCACCGACACAAGGGCCACCAGGGCCAGAATGATGAGGAACAGGCCCTTAAAGAAGGTCCCGTACGTGTCTATCGTGTAGAGCGCATTGAAGATATCGAGGTTTGTCCCCCACATGTTCATCGTGAAGACAAGCCCGAGCAGGGATCCGACTATGCAGAGCGCTCCGGAGATCTTTGACGCAACCGGGCCCTTCGTCAGGGCGCCGATGATAAGCAGGAGAAGCCCGAACCCGGTAAGTATGATCTCGGGCATTATCCATCTAAATTCGCTGGCAGGTATTAAAGCGTCCATTAATGAGACCCCTATCTCGTCATATTCGTGTTCGTTGCTTCTGTTGCCACCTTTGCCGTGGCACCTGTATTCTGTTCGAGCATTCTGGCCTGGGCATTCCTGTTCTTGACGAGGCTCAAATACTCGGCGACCGATGTATCCATTTTATTGAAGAACATCTTCGGGTAAACACCCATCAAAATGATAAAGAAGACCATGCAGCACAGGATGGTGATCTCACGGCCCTCAAGGTCTTTGAGCTCCCTGTTGGCATCCTTCGTGATCACACCGAACATGACCCGCTGGAACATCCACAGCATGTACACCGCGCCGAGGATGACGCCGGTCGTCGCAAGCACTCCATAGACCGTGTTCGCCTTGAACGCACCAAGGAGGATCAGGAACTCACCGACAAATCCGTTCGTCCCCGGAAGGGCGATGGATGAAAGGGTTATGATCATAAAGAAGACAGCAAATATCGGCATGACCTTGGAGATCCCGCCGAAATCCGATATCATCCTCGTGTGCCGTCTCTCGTATATCATGCCGACGATAAGAAAGAGGCCGCCGGTCGAGATGCCATGGTTGAGCATCTGGTAGATACCGCCCTGTACGCCCTGCATGTTGAAGGCGAAGATACCGAGCATGACGTAACCGAGATGGCTTACGCTCGAGAACGCGATCAGCCGTTTCAGGTCGGGCTGCATCATACTGACGATCGCTCCGTAGATGATACCGATGACAGCCAGTATCGACATGAGCGGGACCGCATCGATGGCGGCAGCCGGGAAGAGGGGGATCGCAAACCGGATAAAGCCGTATGTACCCATCTTCAGGAGGACGCCGGCAAGGATGACACTGCCCGCGGTGGGCGCCTCGGTATGAGCATCAGGCAGCCAGGTGTGCACCGGGAACATCGGCACCTTGATGGCGAAGGACAGGGCGAACGCCGCGAATAGCCAGTACTGCTTGGCTATCGGTATGCTCGCCTTGTAGAGTTCCATCACGTTGAACGTGTATATGCCGCTCTGGTTATAATAGTAGAAATACAGGTAAAGGATGGCGACGAGCATGAGAACGCTGCCTGCCATCGTGAAGAGGAAGAACTTGATCGCAGCGTAAATCCGGTTCGGGCCGCCCCATATGCCGATGAGAAGGTACATCGGTATGAGCATCAGTTCCCAGAAGATATAGAAGAGTACCAGGTCGAGCGCGCAGAGGGTGCCGATCATGGCCGTTTCAAGGAAAAGGAACGTAATGTAGTATTCCTTGACCTTGTCTTCGATGGCCTTCCACGAGCACAGCACGCATATGACGGTGAGGAACGTGGTGAGCAGCACGAGAAGAAGGCTGATGCCGTCTATGCCGAGATAGTAGCCGATACCCCAGTCGGGGAACCAGTCGGCCTTTTCGACAAACTGCATTCCCTTGGCCGTATTGCTGAACTTGTAGAAGAGCGGAACGGACGCAAAGAGCTCGAACAGGGAGAATATCAGCGCGCCGGCCTTGATGAGAAGGGTATTCTCCCGCTTGACAAAAAGCAGGAGCACCGCCCCCAGCAGAGGGAAGAATATCAGGAATGTAAGTATTGGTATACCGAAAACTGAGAACTCCGTCATGTACGCACCTTTACAAGATTCTCGAAATAAGATAACCGATCACAACGATCGCACCAAGGATGACTGCAAATGCATAACCCTGCACCATACCGGTCTGCACCCTGCGGATGATGCCGCCAATCCCCGCGAGCAGCGAGGCCATCCCGTTCACGATACCATCTATGATCATCTCGTCGAAGAAGTCCTTACAGAACCTGCCGAGCCTCAGAAGGTTCCGTATGAATAAGAAATCGTACAATTCATCGACAAAATATTTATTGTGAACAAGCGTAAAGAGCCCGTGGAACTTCTCGACGAACTTCTTCGGGAGGTTCGGGTTCTTCACGTAGAATAGCCAGGCGATGAAGATGCCGAGAAGCCCGATGATGATGGCCCCTATCATGAGCTGCATCTCGGCGCTGCTCTCGGCGCCCGCGGCCCCGCCCGAGGATGCGAAGGCGGTGCTGATGATATTGAAGCCCCCGGCGTGCGCTGCTGCGGGAGCATGGTGGCCGAATACGGGCTCAAGCCATTTCTCGATCTGGTTGGAACCGCCGAGCAGATGCGGAACGCCGACATAGCCGCCGATAACACTCAGCACGGCAAGGACCATGAGCGGAACGGTCATCACCTTTGGAGACTCGTGGATATGGTGCTTCACCTCTTCGTCGGCCCTGCATTCGCCGTGGAAGGTGCTGAAGAACATCCGGAACATGTAGAATGCGGTCATGCCCGCGGTCAAGGCACCGACAGCCCAGAACCAGAAGCTGTTATACCTGCTGAACGCCATCCAGAGTATCTCGTCCTTGCTGAAAAACCCCGAGAAGCCCGGCACGCCTGCGATCGCGAGACACGCGAGCAGTGTCGTCCAGTACGTGATGGGGGTCTTCTTCCGGAGCCCGCCCATCTTCCTCATGTCGAGCTCGCCGCTCATGGCATGCATGACGGAACCGGCGGCGAGAAAGAGCAGGCCCTTGAAGAACGCGTGGGTCATAAGGTGGAAGATACCGGCGGCATATGCGCCCGCGCCCACGCCCACGAACATGTAGCCGAGCTGGCTGACCGTCGAATACGCGAGGACCCGCTTGATGTCATACTGGGCGGTACCGATCGTCGCCGCGAAAAATGCGGTCGCAAGGCCGACGATGGTAACAACGAGAAGGGTCGTCGGGGCAAGGACGTACAGGAAATTGAGCCGCGCGATCATGTAGACGCCGGCCGTGACCATCGTGGCGGCGTGGATAAGCGAGCTGACCGGCGTCGGGCCTTCCATTGCATCGGGCAGCCAGACATAAAGGGGGATCTGCGCTGATTTACCCGTCGCACCCACGAAGAACAGGAGTGTGATGACAGTCGCAAGGCCCGGCCCGATCAGGTGGGCATTGGCCTGGAGCTCGGAGAACTTCAATGTCCAGACGCCCTGGGAGCCAAGATACCCGACAAGTGTGAACACGCCGAGCAGGAAGCCGAAATCGCCGATCCTGTTCACGATAAATGCCTTCTTGCCGGCATTCGATGCCGAGTCCTTCTCGTACCAGAAACCGATCAGCAGGTACGAACAGAGGCCGACGCCCTCCCACCCGACGAACATAAGCAGTACGTTGTCGCCGGTAACGAGGGTCAGCATCATGAAAACGAAGAGGTTGAGGTAGCAGAAGAAGCGCCGGAACCCGGGATCGTCATGCATGTAACCCACCGAATAAATGTGGATGAGTGAGCCGACGCCCGAGACGACGAGACACATGATGATCGACAGGGCGTCTATCCTGAAGCCTATCGTTGTCTTGAAATCACCCGAGACGATCCAGTCGAAAACGGTCTTTTCAAATACCCTGCTTTCAGGCGCCATCTGCAGAAACTGTATAAAGATGGTCGCAGATACAGCGAACGACGCTATAACGGAAAGGCATGCAACCCAGGCGGTGAGAGTCTTCGGAAAGCGTATCCCGAGAAGGCCGTTGATTAAGAACCCGATCGCGGGAAATGCCGGAATAAGCCATATAAGGTCAGCCATTTGAAACCCCTTCTTTAGCCTTTAAGCAGATTAAAATCGTCTACGTGCACTGTGCCCTTGAGCCTGAATATGAGCACGAATATAGCAAGGCCCACCGCCGCCTCGGCCGCCGCAACGGCCATGATGAAGATGACGAAGATGGTCCCGTCAAGCGAATTCAGGAAATTGCCCGAGGTGATAAGGCTTAAGTTCGCGGCGTTCAGCATGAGCTCGATGCACATGAAGATCACGATGGCATTGCGCCGCGTGATGACGCCGATTGCTCCGATAGTGAAGAGCACTGCTGACAACAGATAATAGAGGTCCTGCGGTATGTCGGGCAACATTATCTCTCCTGTTCGTTTCTTTTCCTCGCAAGAAGCACCGCGCCGACGATGCCGACGAGAAGAAGTATCGAGGCGACTTCGAATGCGAATGCATACTTGCCGTAAAGCAGGGCGCCAACCGCCCGTGTATTGCCTATCTCGGCAAGCTTCTGGGCAGTGTAGATGCCATGCTGTCCTGCGTCGCTATACGTGTAAACCCCTGCGAGGATCTGCACGAAAAGTATCAGTGTGATGAAGCCCCCGATGAATTTCGGGAAGGATTTTTTGCGGCCCCACTGTGCGCCCCATTCGAGGTGGATGAGCATGATCACGAAAAGGACGAGCATCATGATCGCCCCTGCGTACACCATGACCTGGGCGACGGCTATGAAGGTCGCGTTCAGCGTGACATAAAGGACCGCGACAGAAAAAAATGTCACGATCAGCCATAATGCGCTGTGGATCGGGTTTTTCCGTGTTACCATCATCAGGGATGAACCCACAGCCGTAAGGGCCATCACAACAAAGATAAACCATTTAAATCCGAGTCCAATGCCGATCATTTTTTATCCTCATACATCGAAAGGAGTTTGTTCGTATCCAGTACGAAATCTTCTTTCCGGTAATGTGCCTGTTCGTAATCCTTGCCGAGATTGATCGCATTGACCGGGCATGCGTCCTGGCAGAAACCGCAGAAGATGCAGCGCCAGGGGTCGATCTCGTATTTGATCGGATAGCGCTTCCCGTCGAACTTCTCCCCTATCTCCAGCGTGATGCACTGGTTGGGGCAGGCCGCCACGCACAGGCCGCAGCCGACGCAGGCCGTTTCGCCCGCCTCGTTCTTCTTGAAGTAATGTATACCGCGCCACCTGTCCGGCACCTCGTGTTTCTTTTCAGGGTACTGGTACGTGATCGTCTTCGTAAAGACCCGTGAAAAGGTCAGCCGAAGGCCTTTGAGGAGAGGAGTGACTATTGTGTCTTTCATTACAGCACCCCCATTGCCACAAGGGCGGCGGTTACGACAACGTTAAGAAGGGTCAGCGGCAGAAGGAACTTCCATCCGAAATGCATGATGTGGTCGTATCTGGCCCGCGGGTATGTCCCCCTTTCCCAGATAAAGAAGAAGATGATCGCGAAGACCTTGATGATGAACCACAGCGGCCCGAGATATGCGGGGCCGGGGCCCATCCAGCCGCCGAGGAAGAGCGTCGTGACGATCGCCGCGACCGTGAACATGTGGGCATATTCCGCAATCATGAACGTGGCAAATTTCATACTGCTGTACTCAATATTGAAACCGCATGCCAGCTCGCTTTCCGATTCCGGCATGTCGAACGGTGTCCTGTTGATCTCGGCGAGGCCTGCCACGAGGTAAAAGATGAAGCCGAAGGGGTACTTGGCAACAAACCAGAGCCCGGCCTGGGCATTGACGATCTCGCTTAAGTTGATAGACCCGGCAATGATGATCGTCCCGATGACGGCAAGGCCGAGGGCGCACTCGTAGCTGATCATCTGGGCAGCGGCACGCAGGGCGCCGAGGACGCCGTACTTGTTCCCGGAAGCCCATCCGCCGAGCACGACCCCGTATTCGCCAAGGGTTGCAAGGGCAAGAAGGTAGAGAAGCCCGGTGTCGAGGTCGGCAATGACGAGCTTGACCTGCTGCCCGAAAAGCTCGACGGTCGGTCCGAACGGGATAACGGCGAACATGCTGAGCGCCGCAAACAGCGAGATGCCGGGCGCAAGCACGTACAATGTCTTGTCCGCCTCATCGGGGATGATGTCTTCCTTGAAGAAGGACTTCACGCCGTCCGCAATGGGCTGGAGAAGGCCGAAGGGACCGACCCTGTTAGGCCCGGGCCTCACCTGCAGACGGCCGAGGAGCTTCCTTTCGAGCAGAGTGGTGTATGCCACGAAACCCATAAGAACGCACACCACGACTATGTTCTTGACCACCATTATACCTAACGTGATAAGCTGTTCCATGCTTTAACCTTTTTTGACCGTCACTGAGATGTGTTTGGCATATCCATCGGTCAGATTCAAAATGTCCTGCCTGTTCTTCAACATCCTGTATTCCAGCACGCCCTTTTTCAAATCTTCTTTGATCGTCGCAGGGCACTGCACTTTTCCATGATCGGATTCGAGGACGACCTGGCCCCCGTCCGCTACCCCCAGGGCCTCGGCGTCTTCCCGCGAGATGAAAAGCTTATCGCCGGCGATAGCAGGGTTCTGGAGATACGCCATTTTCGTGTAAACGGCCTTTCCCGCCAGGTGGTGGTGGAAAAAGACGTTCTTGAGCACAAGGGTGAACGGTTTCCGGGATGTACCGGCGCCTGCCCTGACCGGCGCGGCCTTTGCCGTGCCGCTCACAGGCTTGAGGCTTGCCCGCCCGAGCTCGTCGGTCACGATGAAATCCTTTTCGAAAACAACCGTTGAAGCCTCGGCCTCATCCTTGTACAGCCCTCCGCCGAGACGGTCGAGGAGCATTCTTAAGAACTCGAACCCCGGCGACGCCTTGCCTTCGCCCCTTCCGACCCTGCGTACATAGCCGTCCTCGGCAATACAGCTGCCCTCTTTCCGGGCGAAACTGCCGGTCGGGACGACAACGTGGGCATACGCCGACGTGTCGGTTGCGAACATGTCGCACACCGCAAGGAACGCCTTGTTCTTCAGTGCCTCACCGACGTCCCTGCCGGCAAGATAATGGAACGGATCGTCCTCGTAGATGAAAAGGCCGTCCGCCTTGCTCAAAACGTCTGACGGGGACACGGCGTCAGGGAGGAACGCCAGGGTACCGACGGCATTTGACTGAAGCGCGGTCGGCATGACGGCGCCTGTCTTGTGGACTCCCTTTACAATACAGAGATTGAGGAGGGCCTCCAGACTCCCGGCGCTTTCGCTTATGCCCGTTCCGAATATGACCGCAACCGAGGACGCGCCCGAGAGAAGCTTGTAAAACTTATCAACGCTCTTCTCGTCCGCACCGCTTGCAGCCGCAGCATCCGCCTTGCCTCCCGCAAGTCCCTCGATGCTGCCTGCATCCGGGTCGTTCTTCTTGTCAGCGATGAGCTGGGCGGCGATGCCGTTGAAGAATGCCGCATCCGAGCCCGGCGCGACCTTCACCCAGGCGTCGCTTATACGCGTCAGGTTGACGGGTGACGGGTCGACGACGGCCACTTTTGCCCCGGCAGTTTTCACGGCTTCCCGGACCTTGTTCGCAAGGAGGTGGTTATTCCCGAGAAGGTCCGCACCGGCAACCACAATGAGGTCGCACTTTTTCAGCGCTTCATACTCATAGGGGTATGGGATACCCATCCGGCGCATCGTGTCAAGCACTATGCCTGTATGGTAATACCCGGCCGTGCCGAAGGCGGTCTTTGAAAAGGCCCTTGCGATCTGCGTCACCATATAGGCCTCTTCGTTGGTTGCGCGGGGAGACACGATGAAACCGATCGTCTTGCCTTCTTTATCGAGTTTGGCGAGCGCCGACGCGGTCGCCTCGACGGCCTCCGCGAGCGTCGCCCCGGCAGCCTCCGTTCCCTGTTTGACCGTCGGTGCGGCAAGCTGCGCTTCATTGTTGGCGAAATCGTATCCGAAACGGCCCATCACGCAGAGCGAGCCCTTGTTCGGGGCAAGCGAGGGGTTCGTGACGACCTTTGTTATAAACCTGTCCTGGTACACGTCGAGGTTGAGCGAGCACCCGAAACCGCAGTGGGGGCAGGTCGTTGTCTGCCGCTTCGTCTGCCACTTCCTGCTCTTCTGGGGGCTCTCCTGCTCTGTGAGGGCGCCGACGGGGCACATGAAAAGGCATTCGCCGCACGAGATGCAGTCCTCGGGGCTTGTCGGCTTCATTGCGGCCTCGATGCCGGTCCCGGCGAGCTCAAGGACCTTGCGGCCCGACACCTCACGGCACGCATGGACGCACCGCAGACAGAGGACGCACCTGTCCTCGGCATACCTGATCATCGCCGTGGCGTACGGCTTTACGGTCTTCGGCTCTCTTTCCGCCTCGAGGTCGACTCTTTCTATCCTGTGCTCGAAGGCAAGGTCCTGGAGACGGCACTCGCCGCCGGAATCACAGTGGGGGCATTCCAGGGGGTGATTAATGAGGAGGAGCTTAAGATATTGCTGGCGCATCGCGAAGAGCTTATCCGATTGGGTCGTGACCGATATGCCCTCGACAGCGGTGGTCGTGCACGACGCCATGGGTTTGTCGTACCCTTCGATCTCAACGATGCAGAGCCTGCAGGAGCCAATGGGAAGAAGGTTCTCGTGGTAGCACAGTGTCGGGATATAAATGTCGTTCTCCCGGGCAGCTTCGAGTATTGTCTTGCCTTCCTCGGTCTTTATCTCTTTGCCGTCTATCTTAAATGTTATCATTCCCGTACCCTTTTCAGCCAACTGCGATCATGCCTATTCTATAACAGCGAAGGCACCGTGATGCCTCCGTGATCGCCTCATCGGTCCGGAACCCTTCCTCGAACTCTTCGAACGTCCATTTCCTGACCTCGGGGGCCATATGCCGAAGCTTCATTCTCGGGTGGTCTCCCAGGAAACCGACATTCTCGTTCTTGTCGTAAACCTTGAGTTCACCGAAGAATTTCACGTATTTCTCGCTTTCCCTGGCCTTCGGCTTCTCGCCTCTCAAATACTCATCGATCTTCCAGGCTGCCCGCTTTCCGTTGCCGCATGCGCGGACGAGGACATCGGGGCCCGTTTCACAGTCGCCGGCCGAGAATATGCCGGGGATGTTGGTTGCGAACGTCTCCTGATCGACCAGAAAGGTGTTCCATTTTGTAATGGCAAAATCTTCTTTTTTCTCAAGGAACGACCAGTCGATGGCCTGACCGATAGCCGGTATCAGGATGTCGGTCTCGATCACAAACTCCGAGTTCGGGACGGGGACCGGTCTTCTCCGGCCGCTCGCGTCCGGTTCGCCGAGTTCCATCCGGATGCACTCGACGCCGACGACCTTGCCGTCCTTTTCCAGGATGCGCGACGGGTTGCACAGGTAGTGGAACTCAACGCCTTCTTCCTCCGCCTCGCGAATTTCGACGGGGTCGGCAGGCATTTCCTTTTTCGTCCTTCTGTACACAAGGTGCACGTCGGGCTTGCCGATACGGAACGATGAACGGACGCAGTCCATTGCAACGTTGCCGCCGCCGACAACGACGACCCTTTTCCCCTCGGGATACGGGTCTTTGCCGTTATTTATGTCGAGGAGATATTTTACGCCGGCGATGAACCCGCGGTAACCCGCATCTTCGCCGTTGACGCCCATAGGCTGCGATGTATGGGCGCCCACGCCGATAAAGACCGCATCGAAGTCCTTGCGGATCTGATCGAGGGTAATGTCCCTGCCCAGCTCGACACCATACTTCATGGTAACGCCGAACGATTCGACGAACTTGCCCTCAACGTCGAGAACCGTCCTTGGCAGACGGTAATCGGGGATGCCGACCGCGGCCATTCCGCCCGGTTCGCCCAGCTTCTCGAAGACCGTGACGGGATAGCCCATCCGGGCGAGGTAATATGCGCAGGAAAGCCCGGCGGGGCCGGCGCCGATAACGGCAACCTTTTTCGATTTATCTATCTTCGGCACGATGTCGCGCTTGACATCCTTATCGATCTCCCAGTCCGCCACAAACCTCTTGAGGCTTTTTATCGAAATAGCCTCATCGATGTTCGCACGCCGGCAGTTCGATTCGCAGGGCCGCACGCAAACCCGCCCTAAGGTGCCCGCCATGCAGGCGGCCTCGCGGACCTTTTTGAGCGATTCGGTCATCCTTCCTTCGCTTATCGCCTCGACGTACGCCGGGATATCGAGCTGCGACGGACAGACGCTCATGCACGGGGCGGTCACGGAGATCCTGTAATCGCCGGGTTTCGCCTTGCGCCCTTCGGCCACCGACCGGTCAAACTCCGTGCCGAAGAATTCCATGGCCTGAAGGAGCGGCACAAAACCGGTCTGCCCGATCTGGCACTTCGACCCGTCCTTGATCTGGGCGGCAATGGTGCGTATCTTGTCGAGGTCTTCTTTTTTACCCTTGCCGTCGGCGATCCCCTGAAGCGTCCCCAGGATGACCTTGCTTCCTATCCTGCAAGGTATGCAGCGGCCGCAGGACTCTTTCTGCACGGCCTCGGCATACTTCACGGACATGTCGATAATATCCACGTTCTCGTCACAGAGGATAATACCGTCCCACCCCATGAACGCCTTTACGGGAAGACCATTCTCGAACTCTCCGGGGAGCTTGACCTTCGGGGCTTCGAAAGACTCGCGGGCCTTGCCCCTGTTGTCTGTTATCTCACCCTGCCAGGAACTAAAGATCACGTCAGCCATAATCAACCTTATTTATCTATTTCGCCGAGGACTATGTCGATGCTGCCTATCGCTGCGACAACGTCGGCGACCAGCGATCCATGGATCATCTTCGATATCGAGCCGAGGTTCAAAAATGAAGGCGGGCGGATCCTCACGCGGTAGGGATTCTCCGTACCGTCGCTCACGATGTAGAACCCGAGCTCACCTTTCGATGACTCTATGGAGGCATACGCCTCACCCTTAGGCGGCCTGAAGCCGTCCGTCATCAACTTGAAATGGCGGATAAGCGCCGCCATGTCCTGCGCCACCTCTTCCTTTTCCGGGGGGACGTACGCCGGGGCATCCGCCTTGATCGGCCCTTCGGGAAGCTTGTCGATCGCCTGCTGCACTATCCGTATCGACTGCCTCATCTCTTTAAGCCTCACGAGGTACCGGTCGTACACGTCACCCTTCGTTCCGAGAGGTATCTCGAAATCGAAGTCTTCATAACTGGAGTACGGATAGGCCTTGCGGACGTCGTAGTAGACGCCGGAGGCACGGAGCACAGGTCCCGTTACGCCGTACGTGATCGCGTCATCGGCGCTCAAGGGACATACGCCTTTTAAACGTCCTTTCCATATCACGTTCTCTGTGAGCAGGGTCTCGTATTCGTCTATCCTGCCCGGAAGCTCTTTTATCAGCGCCTGCGCCTCGGCAAGGAAACCTTCCGGAAGCTCTTCGCGCAGGCCCCCAAAACGTATATAATCGGGCATCAGCCGTGCGCCCGAGACCTTTTCCAGGAGCTTCAGGCACGATTCCCTTTCACGGAACCCGTAGAAGAGCACCGTCATGGCGCCCATGTCGAGGGCGTGGGTCGACACCCACAGGAGGTGCGCGGCAATCCGCTGCAGCTCGCTCAGCATGACCCGGATGTACTGGGCCCGCTTCGGGATCTCGACGCCGATAAGTTTCTCGACAGCGAGGCAGTAGGCGAGGTTGTTGGACATGCCGCTCGTGTAGTCCAGCCTGTCGGTCAGCGGCTGGCCCTGCCAGTACGTCCTGTTCTCGAAGATCTTTTCTATCCCGCGGTGGAGGTACCCGATGTCAGGGGTACTTGAAACGATCGTCTCGCCGTCGAGCTCAAGGACCACCCTCAGAACCCCGTGCGTTGCCGGGTGCTGAGGCCCCATGTTGATAGTCATGTACTTTGTGTCAGCCATTTATGCCTTCTCCAGGTCCACCACGAAACGCTTGTCGAAATCCTTGCCTTCGAGGGGAAACTCCTTGCGCAGGGGATGGCCCTCGAAGTCGTCGGGGTTATAGATCCTGCGCAGGTCGGGATGGTTAGCGAACGGCACGCCGAACATGTCATAGATCTCCCTTTCGAGGAAATCGGCAGCAGGCCACAGGTCGCTTGCCGTCTCTATGCCTTCGTCGCCGCATCTCGTCTTCACCGTGATCCGTGCGTTTGTCTTCTGTGAGCGGAGGATGTACACGATCTCGAATCGCTCTTCCCCGTCATTACGATCGATAGCAAACATGTCGACGAGCATGTTGAAACCAAGGTCGCGGTCATATCTGCAATGATCGAGGGTCTCACGGATGGTAGCCTTGTCGACCATTGCGCTCGGCTCGCCGGGAGGTGCCGGTACGATCGTTATCCCGTCGGCCTTGCCGGAGAGTATATCCAAATATTCTTTATTATCGCTCATGCGCTCTTCCCGGACAGTGATATCAAAGGCCTGTCTTTGATGGTCTCTTTCTGGATCTTTTTCTGCAGCTCTATAATACCGGCCAGCAATGCCTCCGGCCGCGGAGGACATCCGGGGATGTACACGTCGACGGGGATTATCTGGTCGACCCCCTGAACGACGCTGTACGACCTGAAGATGCCGCCCGATGACGCGCAGGCGCCGTACGCGATGACCCATTTCGGGTTCGGCATCTGCTCATAGATCCTGCGTACAACGGGGGCCATCTTCTTCGACAGCGTTCCGGCCACGATCATAAGGTCTGACTGCCTGGGCGACGGGCGGAAAACCTCCGCGCCAAACCGGGCGATATCATATTCCGCGCAGCTTGCGACCATCATTTCGAGGGCGCAGCAGGCAAGGCCGAACGTGACGGGGAAAAGAGAATTTTTTCGGCCCCAGTTGATGAGCCAGTCAACGGTCGATACCAGTACGTTATTTTCTATTCCCATTCCAATGCACCTTTTTTCCAGATATAGATATATCCAACGAAAAGAATGAACACAAAGATGAGCATCTCTATGAAGCCGAAGAGCCCGAGCCTCCGGGTGATCACCGCCCACGGGTACAGGAAAATGATTTCAATGTCGAACACGAGAAAGAGCATGGCGACGATGTAATAACGGATGGTCATTATCCTGCGGGTCGGTCCGCTTGTTGTCATGCCGCATTCATAGGGGGCAAGTTTTGTTCTGGATTTCGTCCTGTGCCCGAGAAAATGTGAAAAACCGATTATGACGGCGGCAATAATCCCGGCAAGGCAGAACATGACAAAGATCGCTACATATTCGAGCATGTCTCAGATCCTCTTAAGAAGTCGCTGCGTATTATCCAAAATGACGAAAAGGGAACTTTCCGGGTCACTTTGTTCACAATTTCACAATGCGAAACTTTATCTTAATTTCAACGGCCTTGTCAATCAGAAAAATCGGAATATTTGCATTTTCCGCAGGGGAACCGCAACCGGCCGGAAGCCTGCCTTTATCCTGACAATACAGGGAAGATCCGATAGTTACAAAGCTATTGCCCGGATCACTGGCACTGGATGTAATTGTACGATCTCATTTTTTTTATGAAGGAATCTTTCCTTTCCGCCGGCACGTTCACCCTGTATATGCCTTTCGGGAGCCTGTATTTTTTCAAATGAAGGTTGTTGAGCCGGTACGTCCGGTACGACACGTCCATGCCCTTTGCCAGGATGCCCGAATCGAAATCACGCCCCGCTTCGATAACGACTTCCGAAAACAGGGCCGGGCGGTACAGCTCCTTGTCCTCGATGCGGAACCCGTACCGTTCCTTGTTCGCAATGATCTCCTTGAGCGCCAGTATCCTGAAAACGTACCTTTCCGTCTCTTCGGGAAGGTACATGTCGAAAAAATCGCGCGTCGACTGATTATCGATGGCCTCACGCACCCTCCCGGGACCGGCATTGTAGGCTGCCATTGCGAGCAGCCAGTCGCCGAGCTGGCCGTTGAGCTTCTTAAGATGCGCAAGCGCCGAACGGGTGGACCTCTTCATATTGTACCGCTCATCCACGGTGTCATTCACGACGAGGCCCTCCATTTTGCCCGTCTCTTTCATGAACTGCCACATTCCCCCCGCACTCGCCCGGGAGACCGCCCGGGGGTTCAGGTAGCTTTCCGTCACCGCGACGTAGACGAGATCGGCAGGGACGCCCGCGCGATTGACCTCTTCCGACATCATCGGCAGGTATTTATAGTAACGCTTTATGACGATCGTAAGGAGCCCCCTGTTCTCGAGGAGCTGGAACAACTCGCGCTCGAAGCGTTCCCGGATGTCTCCGCGAAAGATCGGGACCTTTTTGTCGCACAGGACCAGGTTGTCGGGCATGGCGTCGAGATTGAAAATATCTGCCTGCCTCTGGAGCCTCAAGACATCCTTCTCCAGATCACCTATTCTTTTATCGACAGGCTGGGCACCTTTCCGCGGGGCACTCTGGGCACCGAGGATGCCCGCACCGGCAAGGAGCACCATTGCAAGACATCCGATGACCGCCGCGCCAACAAAAAACCGCCCCGGCTTTACCGCGGCGGGCAAGAATTTGGACCTGGCGTATTTCACGATTCTTCCCTCACCATTTTTGTCAGGATCGATATCCTGTTTGCCATGCGTTCGATCACGCGCTTCATCTCGGTCTGCACGGCTGCCAGGTTATCGTATTTCTTCCGGTAGACGGACTCTATCTCCTGTTTCCAGTGATCGAGTATCTCAATTTCCTTCTTATTCATCTCGACGTCGAACTTCTTGCGGAGCTCCCGCAGCATTTTTTCGTTAATCTCCATAGGTCTCCTTCTCTTTCTTGCTCATGATGTACCGGTAAATGAGAATAAGCAGCACAACGAGGCCCAGGACAACCGGTATGATTATCTTTTCATACTGCTTGATATCATCGACAAAGACGAGGACAACGCGCCCAAAAAGATATCCGATTATCCCGACGAGAATGCTCCAGCATACCGAGTTGAGAATGCTGTACATGAAAAACCTGCCGGCTTTCATGTTCGTGCAGCCGAGGAGGATCAGAACAACGGCCCTGACCCCGACGAGAAAACGGATAATAAAGATAATGAAATTCCCATAGTGTTTGATGATCTTGTTCGCAAGCGGCACCCTGTGCTTTATAAATTCGAACCGCTCGATGATGGTCTTGCCAAAGCGCCTGCCGATCCAGAAGAATGTACAATCCCCTGCCAGGGTGCCGGCAAAGGCGTAGAACATGACCATCAGGATATTCATGTATCCCAGGCGGGAGAAGATCCCCCCCAGAAGCACCGTGGTCTCGCCTTCAAGGAACGTACCGATGAATATGCCTATATATCCATATTTGGCGATGTACGCTTCCATGATTTATCCGGTCCGGCCCTCAAGAGAGACAAGGCGGCCGGCCTTCGGGGTATTGTACCTCCTTTTTTGGTTTTCATTGTATAAAGATTATCACGGAATGGTCAAGGATAATAGGCTATGGGCGATGGGCTATGGGAAAAGGCCTATTGCCCATCGCCCATCACCCATCGCCTTTCTTTTGCACCATTTTTACAAGGATTATCCCAATCTCATAAAAAATATACATCGGCACGGCAAGGAGCATCAGGTTATAGACATCGGGCGTAGGGGTTATGAGGGCGGAAGCGATGACGATACCGAGGATCGCATATCTGCGGGTGCGCACAAGCATGCCCGATTTGACGATGCCCAATTTTCCCAGTGCAAGAAGGATGAGGGGAACTTCAAACGTGGCCCCGAACGCAAATATCATCATCGAGCAGAACGTGATATACCGGTCCATCGATATCATGGCTTTTACAAGGGCGCTTTCATAACCCGCGACGAGGAATTTCACGCCGGACGGGAGGACGATGAAATAGCAGAAAACGGCCCCGCCATAAAAGAGCACCGTTGCGGCGAATACGAGAAGCCACCCGTAGGCCTTCTTCATGCGGTACAGGTCTTTCAATTCATTCCAGGCCAGAAAGAAAACAAAGGGGAGTGCGAAGAAGACGCCCGCGAAGAGGGCAAGCTTCATACTGCTGAAAAATACCTCCTGGACGGCTAAATAATACAGCCTGACGCCCGTTGCCCTGATCATCAGGCAAAGTATGTGCCGCGAGAAGATAAAACCAGCGGTCCCTGCCAGCCCGATAAATACGAGAGACCTGAGGATCACCCGCCGGGCCCCTGTCAGGGCGGTTATGATGGTTTCGCGCTGCATCGGAACCCGCTTCGGGATGTTCCCAGCGAGATAATGTATTTCAAGGCGTCGTCCGTTGCCATGTCGAGAAATAAAAGTTCAGCCTCGGGGGCGAAGATGATATACCCCGAGGTCGGGTTCGGGGTGGTCGGCACAAAGACCGAGCAATGGCACACCCCGTTCACATCCACGCGATTGGTGACAAGGCCTATTGCATATCTTCCCTTGAAGGGAAACTCGATGAGGACGACTTCTTGAAAGGATTTTATCCTATCCGAGGAAAAGGCTTCGGTCATGTCTTTTACCGACCCGTAGATGCTTTTAATGATCGGGATCTTTGCGACGACCCTTTCCCCCCGGGTAAAAACGGTCTTACCGAAGTAGTTTGAAACAAAGAGGCCCGTAAGATAGGTGATGACGATGAAGATCAGGAACGCGGTCCCCGTCACATACACCTCCCGCTGAAACACCTGAAAGAAAAGGTTCCTCAGCGCAGGCCCGATAAAATTCTCGATAAACGCCACAACGACGTAAATGATATACGCCGTGACAATGACCGGGATAAGGACAAGAAGCCCGGTGATGAATTTTTTCTTCAGATGCTTACCAAGGGGCATGGTGGGAAAATAGTAACATGAAAACAGGACAAAAAAAACCGTAAGGCGTGAGAGCGTAAGGCGTAAGGCGTTTCCTCCACCCATCATCCATACCCGATGCCGAACCTCTTCCACCGTCATCCCGGTGCTTGACACCGGGATCCAAGGTTTTTCTTACAGGTATTTTGAGAAGCCGCTAACCGGGAAAAAGAATAAAA
>CALMFJ010000088.1 GCA_937862865.1 uncultured Pseudomonadota bacterium
ATATTGAGGAAGTAGGGAAGGCCTGCGCCGGTCCCGATAAAAGCTGCATCGAAACCCTGTTTGAAAAGCTCGTCGAGGGTTACCGTCTGGCCTACAATCGCGTCGACGTGGACCCTGGCGCCCAGTTTTTCGAGGTAGTCGACTTCGCGCTGGACGATCGCTTTCGGGAGACGGAACTCGGGGATGCCGTAAACGAGAACGCCGCCTGCTTTGTGGAGCGCTTCATAGATATGGCACTCGTGGCCTTTCTTGGTCAGCTCGCCTGCGACGGTGAGTCCTGCAGGGCCGGCGCCGATGATGGCCACTTTTTTGCCCGATTTCTTCGGAAGTGTCGGGACCCTGACATCGCCAAGACCGAGTTCGTAGTCAGCGGCAAAACGCTCGAGGCGGCCGATGGCGACCGGCTCCGATTTCTTGCCGAGGATGCACTTGGATTCGCACTGTGATTCCTGCGGGCATACCCTTCCGCACACTGCCGGAAGGCTGTTTGTTTCTTTAATGGTATGGATGGCGCCCATGAAGTCGCCTTCCTTGATCTTCGCGATGAACTGCGGGATCTGGACGTTGACGGGACATCCTTCGACACACGGCGGTTTCTTGCAGCCGAGGCAGCGTTGTGCCTCCATCATTGCGTTCTCTTTCGTATATCCGAGAGCGACTTCGGCGAAGTTCTGGATCCTCTGCTTCGGTGCCTGCTCCGGCATCTTCACGCGTTTGCGTGCCTTCTTGATCGGTTTTTCCAGTGCGTCCATCTTGCATTTGTGGTCCCACAGGGCGCGCCGCTCTTCCCTGTTGTACATCTTCTGGCGAAGCACGAGTTCCGGGAAATCTACCTGGTGCCCGTCAAATTCCGGGCCGTCGACGCAGACGAATTTTGTCTCGCCGCCGATGGTGGCACGGCAGCAGCCGCACATACCGGTGCCATCGACCATGATCGTGTTGAGGCTGACCACAGTGTTAATGCCGTACGGACGGGTAACTTCGGCTACGGCCTTCATCATGATAACCGGGCCGATGCCGACGACCTCAGCGATATTGTCCTTACCGCGTTCTTCGATGATCTTCTTGAGGACGTCAGTAACAAAACCGTGGGTCCCATATGAACCGTCGTCGGTCGTGACATGGAGCGTGGTGCTTGCTTTTTTCATCTCTTCTTCGAGGATGAGCATGCTCTGGGTACGGGCGCCGATGATCGAGATGACCTCGTTGCCTGCCTCCAGGAGGGCCTTCGCGATAGGAAGGACCGGCGCTACGCCGACGCCGCCGCCGACGCAGATGACCGTGCCGAATTTCTCGACATGGCTGGCTTTGCCTAAGGGGCCGACAACGTCGAGCAATGCCTGGCCTGCCTCGAACTTCGCAAGCTTCTGCGTGGATGTTCCGACTTCCTGGAAGATGATGGTGATCGTTCCTTTTTTCACATCATAATCCGCAACGGTAAGAGGGATGCGCTCGGCCATATCATCGCCGCGGACGACGACGAACTGTCCGGCCTTCACCTTTTTCGCAATGTCCGGAACATAGAGCCTGTACATGGTAATAGACGGAGCAAGAATTCTCTTCTCCATGATCTGGTTGACTTTTGCTGCTTTCTTGGTAGCCATAACGTCTCCTTTAATAAAAGTTTAATTCTATCAAAACGGTTACTTTTCGTTCACCTGTTTCAAAGGTAGCCTGACGGTAAAGGTTGTTCCTTTCTCGACCTTGCTTTCAACCGTGATCTCGCCGAAATGCGACTCGACGATCCTCTTCACGATCGACAGCCCCAATCCGGTGCCTGTCGTATACCGCGTGTTCGGTCCCGATACCCGATAAAATTCGTCAAATACGCAGGGGAGGGACTCTTCGTCAATACCGATACCGGTATCGCTTACGGATATTGAGAGGTAATGCCCGTCCGGCACCGCCCTCACCGCTACCTTACCGTTCTTGACGTTGTATTTCATGGCATTCGACACGAGATTGGTGAGAAGCTGTTCCATCTCAGCCCGGTCGGCCTCTATGAGCGGCAGCCTGTCCGGGATGTCCACGCTGAAGGAGATATCCTTCGTCGAACCCTGGACCTTGAACAGTTCAACGGTGCTCTCGATTATCTCCGTCATGTCGAGAAACTCTTTCTTCCTTACCACTTTCTTCGATTCCAATTTTGCGAAGAGCAGAAGATCATTGACAAGGTCCATCAGAGAATGGGCCCTGAGCTTCGCCCGCTCCAGCATCTGCCTGTTGAATTGCGGGTCCGTCCCCGCTACGCCCGTGAGATAGGCATTGAGGTACCCCTCGATCGCCCCGAGGGGAGCCCGTATCTCGTGCGCCACCATCCTCACGAACTGCGATTTTACTTCCTCTACCTCCTTGAGTTCGGAGATATCGCGGAATGTGCAGACGACGCCCAGGTTCTCTCCTTTTTCATCACGTACCCCCGCTAAAATGACCATCAGGGTCTTCGGCGTCTCTCCCGAGAGGACAACCTCCTCAGAGATTATCGTGTACTGGGAAAAATCGGGCGAGAACGCCTTGTTGATCACTTCAACAAGGTCTTTTTGCCGCAGCGCCTTCCGGTAATCCATACCGACTCCCGAGTCGACCCTGCCCGTTACATTAAGCATTTTCAACACGGCCGGGTTCCACAGGGCAAGCTGGCGTTCGCGGTTTATAACGAGGATGCCGTCAGCCATAGAGTTCACGATCGTGTGAAGTTTCGACTTCTCGCTCGCCACCTCAAGGAGCCTCTGGTCCCTCTCTTCGCGAAGTTTCTCCTTTTCTATGGTCAGCCGTCTCTTGTCCAGGCCCCTGTTTATGACAGCCAGGAGCTGGTCGGGGTTGAAAGGTTTTGGTATGTAGTCGTAGGCACCGTGCTTCATGGCTTCTACTGCTGTTTCAACGGTTGCGAAACCCGTGATCACGACGAGTATGATACCCGGATCGATCTGCCGCACCTGTTCCATCATCTCGAGTCCGCCCATAACGGGCATCATGAGATCGACGAGGACAAGGTCATAGGAATTCTCCTTTACCTTGTCCATTCCAAGTTTGCCGTTTTCGGCCGTGTCAACGGTGTACCCTTCCGATGAAAGGATCCTCCGGCATCCTTCACGAATGCCTTTTTCGTCGTCACAGACCAGTATAGTGACAGGTTCCGCCATTGCCTTAAGGGGGCTCTTCTTATTTCTTGTCGAGAAGCGCGTTTATCTTCTGCATGAGTACATCCGGCTCCACCGGTTTCGGGACGAAACCATCGGTTTTCATCCAGTAACCGTCCTGCTCCTGAGAAAACTCATATCCCGTCTCGCTTGCAACCGCGGAGATCATGAGGACCGGAATGTCCTTGTACCGCGGGTCTGCCTTGATAGACTTCGCGAAACTGAAACCGGTGTCGTGTTTCTCCAGCATGAGGTCAAGAAGTATCAGGTCCGGTGCGTCGAACTGGACCTTGTCCATCCCCTCGCGGGCGGAGAATGCCGTTTCGACCTCGAAACCGTTGTTTTCAAGGACTGCCTTGTTGAGATCAACGAAATCGACGTCATCATCAATGATTAGAATTCTTTTTGCCATAATTCCTTCTCCCTGTATTTATATTTTGATTTGCCGCTAACCCATTAGCATTAGCCTGTGCCGCAATCCCAATCGCTTTACCATCAACGGGAAGGCTTATAATGAACGTGCTTCCCCTGCCTAATTCCGTTTCCACATCGATCTTGCCGGAATGCCGTTCAACGATGCCGTAGGAAATGGCGAGGCCGAGCCCCGTGCCTTTCTCCTTTGTGGTGAAGAAGGGGTTGAACAGCTTCCCGATATTTTCCGGCGGTATGCCGGGCCCTGTATCCTTTATCCTGACCGTTATCACGCCCGCCTCGTGGGACGTGCTGATGGTGAGAGAGCCTTTTCCTGCCATTGCCTGCGCTGCATTGAGGATGATGTTGAGAAACACCTGTTTCAGCTGGGTTGCATCTGCAAAGAGCATCGGCAGGTCCGCCTGCAGGACCTTTTTGATCTTGATATTCTGAAAAAGGACCTGGTTGACGATGAGGCCCATCGTCTCCTCGATGAGATCGTTGATATTCGTCTCACCGGGTTTGAGCTTCGTCTCCCGCGCGAAGCTCAAAAGCCCCTGGACGATCTCTTTTGTCCGCGCCGCCTCGCTGATGATAAGATCGATATCCTCAAGCCTCGGGTCGTCCGCTTCAAGCGAGCGCTTGAGGATGTGAGCATAGATCGTTATCGTGCCGAGCGGGTTGTTGATCTCGTGCGCCACACCGGCGGCAAGCTGGCCGAGCGCTGCAAGCTTCTCTGTCCTTATCAGCTGGAATTGTGCCTGTTCCAGTTCCTGCAGCGACTGCTGGAGCTGTTTGTGCGACTTTTCAAGCTGTTGGTATATGCGTTTCGACTCCTCGAGGAGATACGGAAGGCAATATTCCGCCTCCGATATGCCCTGAACGACTGCCACCGCTTTTTCCCGGCACGTTTTGTAGCCGCATGCGCGGCAATCGAGGTTATTATGCGGAGGAAGCTTGTTTATCTTCTTCAGCACATTTCGTATCTCGTTCTCGGTCGGATCGGGAAGCTTCTCGACGCCGGCCTGATATGTGCGCGTAACCTTTACATCTTCAAAGTCCTTTTGAAGCTTCTGGAGCATCCGGGCCGTCGCATGGTTAAATCCTGCGTTCGCGTACCGGGACACGATCTGCCGCCTGCCGAGAACGCCCATTTCCCGTTCGATAAAAGGACCGTCAACACAACCGTCACAGAAATCAAGATCGAGGAATTTGGCCTGAATAGAGCCCTGGGCGAGCTGGTTCAAGGCGGCGATCGCACGGCGGCGACCGTATGCCACACTCACCTCACCGACAAGGACATCAAAGCTATGGCCGAGGCTCCGGTTAAGCCCCCCGATGACCGGTATGATCCTTCCCAGTGCAGAGCCGGGCCCGTCAAAAGTCGCCTCTGCGATGTTTCTCGGGTTAATGCCCGCCTCCGCAAACATGAGGCGCAGGTCGCGGAACGTGATGACATGGTCGACCGCATCCGCTACGTCGTCGGAATCGAGTTCCCCCATACGCGCCAGGCATGGAGATATGTACACGACCTTGCACCCGGGGCCCTTGACCTTTTTGATCATCCTGCCTGCCGCGATCATGGGAGACACGATGGGCGCGATGTTATCTATCAGCTGCGGAAGGTATTTCTCGATATACATGACGATCACGGGGCAGAAAGACGAAATAACGGGGTTCTTGATATCCCCGGCGAAAAGCTGCCGGTATGGCCTCGCTATGAGCTCGGCGCCTGCTGCACCTTCCCACACTTCCTTGAATCCTAATGCCTTCAGCGCGTAGCTGAAACCCCCGGGCGACACGAGTTCCAGGAAAGCCGGAAAAGAAGCATCGACACATGCCACGACTTCCTCGTTCGACTCTATCAAAGCCTTAACGGCCGATGCGTCGCTCTGATACGTCATTGCCCGGTGAGGGCACCCGGTAATACAATTGCCGCATAATATGCATCTTTCCTCGATAATGCGTATGGATTCTTTCTCGAGCTTGATGGCCTTGGCCGGGCAAAGCTGAACGCAGTAGAAGCACCTCCGGCATTTCCGGTTATTGACCTCTACCCGGGAGCCTCCCCGGCGTTTCTCTCTCATCGGTTCGCGGACGGTATCCATTCAATTACACTGGAAATTTAGTAAATTACCACAAATCTTACAGTAAAGTAAGGGCTTTGTCAATGACGCATGTGAAAAGGTGGACAAGGAAATTTTTTGCGCTTAGTTGCCGGTAGTGAGATAGCGGGAAAGATATAATGGACCGGGAAAAGACATCCTCTCGAATGTGTCGGCGCGGACGTAGTCTCCTTTCTTTCCTTTCAGAACTTCAACGCCTGCTTCGGGCAGCCCTTGATGCAGAGGCCGCATTTGAGGCAGTCGCCCTTAAATTCCATCACCGATCGCTCTTTCATGGCGTTTGGTTTGAGCTGCATCGGGCAGTTTTTGGCGCATATTCCGCAATTTACACAGGCATCACTGTCCATTTTCAGAGGCCGGCGGTTTTTTCCGACCCAGCTTGACAGGCTTCCTATCGGGCAGATCGAGCACCAGGCCCGTTGGTGAAAGAATGCGGCCAGGAATATCCCGACAATCGTCGTGACGGTAAGGAGAACAATAAAGAACCGGCCGATCGCATAGGCGTCAGGCCACAGGCGCACGATCTGGAAGGTGAGCATGGCCATGAGAAAGGCTATTACGCCGAGCCGGACAGGCACCCCTCTGAGGACACGGGGGATAGTCCTTCCGGGGCTTATCGCCTTCATATACGTGTCTGCGAAAGACCCGCGGGGGCACATCCAGTTGCACCACGTGCGTCCGCGGACCGAAGCCAATCCCACGCCTGCGACCATGCACAGGGGGATAAAATAGCCGATCAGTGAATAAAACCATCCGGCAATGACAAGACCAACGAAAGTCGTCCCGAATACGGCCTGCCTCAGGAAACGTGACCTTTTCGCCTTTGCAAGCTCTTTTCCGGCCGGGTATTTTTCCTTCTGTAGTGTTGCATGGCCTGTCATTTCGCTCATAGATGCCTCCTTCCCCGCCGCCGTTTCAATCCGCTGCCGCCATGCGCATTTGCTGTGCCAGGCGTTCCTTCTCCTGCAGGGTCTCGCGAAGGACATCGCGCATGATCGAACACGCCTCGCTGATCCGCGGGCTCGCAAGCCTGTAATAGATGGTCGTCCCCTCACGTCGGGTAAGAACAAGCCCCTTTTGCTTCAGGACAGACAGGTGCTGCGACATGTTTGCCTTGTTTATGTTGACCCTGTCGATAAGCGCCGATACCGAACTTTCGCCATCTTTAAGGAGACTCAATATTTGAAGCCGTCTCGGGTTGCCGATGGCCAGGCACACATCCGCCTGCATTTCAAAGATCTCCATCTCCCGATCGGTCATGGTCCTCTCCTTTTGTTTCCTTATTGCTTAGTTTCATTATACTGCAATTATATGACAAGCATCCGAAAATGTCAAGGGAAGACAGGTGACGGACGATCGAAAAAATAAGGCGTGGGGTTTTTACACCTCACGCCTTACGACTTACGTTTTACAATCCTCCCAATGGGCCGTTTACTGTTTCCCTGTTGTCAGGTACTCGTGTATGGCGTTCGCTGCCTTTCTCCCTGCACCCATGGCAAGGATGACGGTTGCGGCGCCTGTCACGATATCACCCCCCGCCCACACTTTATCACGCGTTGTCTTGCCCGTTTCCTGGTCTGCAACGAGAGTTCCCCTTTTCGTTGTGTCGAGCCCGGGCGTTGTCGCCGGGACCAGCGGGTTCGGGCTGTTCCCGATAGCGACCACAACGGCATCCACCGGCATCCGGAAATTGGAGCCGGGGATCTCTACCGGTGAGCGCCGCCCCGACGCGTCCGGTTCGCCAAGCTCCATTTTAAGGCACTCGATCTCCTTTACCCACCCGTTCTCGTCGCCGATGTATGCGAGAGGCAGGGTCAGCACGTCGAAGATCACGCCTTCTTCCTCGGCATTCTCCGCTTCCTCGGCACGCGCCGGCAATTCCTTGTGCGAGCGCCTGTACACGATGTGGGACTCGGCAGCACCCATGCGCACGGCGGTCCGTGCCGAATCCATTGCGACGTTCCCGCCGCCTACGACCGCGACCTTGAGATGCCTCTTGACCGGGGTCGCCGCCCTGGGCGCCAGGTATCCCTTCATGAGGTTCATTCGGGTCAGGTATTCATTGGCCGAATAAACGCCGTTCAGGTTCTCCCCGGGGATGTCCATGAACCAGGGAAGCCCCGCGCCGGTACCGACGAAAACGGCGTCGAACTCCTGGAGAAGCTCGTCTATCGACCGTGTCTTCCCGACAACGAAGTCGGTGAACACCTTTACGCCGAGCGCCTTCAGGTAGTCAAGTTCGCGAGCGACGATGGCCTTCGGCAGACGGAACTCGGGAATGCCGTATACGAGCACCCCGCCGGCCTTGTGAAGGGCCTCAAAGATGGTCACCTCGTGGCCGAGCATGATGAGGTCGCCCGCTACCGTGAGACCGGCCGGGCCCGACCCGACGATGGCGACCTTTTTGCCTGTCGGCGGCGCCTTCTCCGGAAGGTCGATCTTCCCCTGTGCCGCTTCCCAATCGGCAAGAAAACGTTCAATACGACCGATCGCGATCTCACCGCCCTTGTTGAGCAGGATGCATTTTGATTCGCACTGTGACTCCTGCGGACACACCCTGCCGGAGATGGCGGGAAGACAGTTCTTTTCTTTGAGCTTTTTTATACCCGCCGCAAAATCTCCCTTCTTGACGCAGGCGATGAAAGCGGGGATATCGATCCCGACAGGGCACCCTGTCTGGCATCTCGGCTTTTTGCACTGCAGGCACCGCGATGCCTCGGCCTGAGCGAGCTCCCTGGTATAGCCCAGGGCCACTTCGTCGAAATTATTTCGCCTGATCTTCGGAGACTGATGGGGCATCGCTCTCCGGTTGAGATCTATCTTGCTTGCTTTTTCCTGAGTTTTCTCGTCATTCATGCCAGGCACACTTCCCTTCGTTATGCGCGAAAGCGGCGTCGCTTCTCCGGAAGAACATGGCTTCCTCCCTCATATACGCCTTCCTGCGCGCGAGAAATTCCTTCCAGTCAATGTCGCGGCCGTCGAATTCCGGGCCGTCAACGCAGGCGAACTTCATCTTCCCGCCGACGGTGACCCGGCATACGCCGCACATTCCCGTGCCGTCGATCATGATCGGGTTCAAATTGACCACGGTCGGGATGCCGAGGTCTTTGGTGACCTCCGACGTATGCGCCATGAGATATGTGCACCCGTTGACGATGATCCTGTCGGGCTTCTCCCGCATGCCGTTGATGATATCGGGCAGGCGGCTTACGTGGCCCTTCGTTCCCATGCTGCCGTCACGGGTGATCGTGTATATCTTTTCCGCCAGGGGAACATACCTGTCGAGCCAGTAGATAAGGTACGAACTCCTGGCCTCAAGGAGAACCGATACCCTGTTCCCCTTTGCCTTCAAAGCCCTCGCGACGGGGTACAGGCTTCCGATCCCGTAGCATCCGCCGACAAGGAGGACATTCCCGAATGTGTCGATCACCGTTTCGTTTCCCAGCGGCCCGACGCACGTGAGGACCTCGTCGCCTGCTTTGAGCCCGGCGAGCACCGACGTTGAGGCGCCAACCTCCATGAAGACGATAGTGATCGTGCCTTTCTCGGGATCGAAGTCAGCGATCGAAAGCGGGATGCGCTCGCCTTCCTCGGCGCCGCGGACTATGACGAACTGCCCGGGCCTGACCTTGGTCGCAATCTCCGGCGCCTCAACCACAAGGACATGCATATTGGGAACGATCATGGACCGTTCAATAACTTTATTCACTTATGCCTCCTTTCTTCTATCGCCTTCATACCGGCGACGTAATCGTGAAGGGGCACACCACGGAATGACGCCGGGCCCTGTGCCGCAACCTTCCGGGACAGAGGCTTCTCGGCGGGCTTGCCTTCCATGACTACCTTCTTCCTCGTGATCTTTTTGTCTTTTCCGGCAAAACCGGGAACAGCCTTCTTGATCTCCGATTGTATCGCAGATACTGAGCCGTACTTCAGTGCTCCTTTTTTAATCCTGTCGGCTATGCCGCATATGATCCACCAGTCGGCCTTCGAATCGCCGAACGGTTCCGATGCCCTGTTAAAGGGCAGTATCCTGCCCTCGAAACTGATCGTAGTCCCCGGGACCTCGGTAAACAGGGCGGCCGGCAGGTTGAGAAACGGCTTTACCCCTTCCGGTGCCGGAAGCGCATTCTGGTAAATGATATGATCGCACCGGGGCAGACCGCCGGAAGGCACTTCACCGATGAAATACCCGACCTTACGCTTTCCCTTAAGATCGACTACCGCCGCAGGGTCCTTCAGCTTCAACACGCCGTCTGATTTTAGACTGCCGGGCATAAGCCCGGGGAATGCCCCCATGGCGAGCATACCGAGCAGGTTGGTATAGGGGTGGCAGACAACGACCTTCCACCCCAGATCGTTCCGCATTGAAAGAACGCGGTCGAATATCTCTGTGCGTTTCTTCGAGAATATTGCACCGGGGCCGACGATCGCGATGTTGCGTTCCCCTTTCTTGAAGAAGGATGCCGGCACCTTGCTTTTCTTGCCGTTCCCCGACATTGACCTTATGACACCGTCAAGGTATTCCGGCCAGCTTTCGGGATTCGACCGGAATGCCTCCTCCGACAGGAAATCGAGGTTGCACTCCCCGTCATCTATGGTGACAAGAGTTGTGTCTTTCCGGGCGGCCTTCTTGACGGCTATCCCGAGCGGCGTAAAACCATATGTCGTGTCGAGGCCGATCGAGAGGATGCCTTTCGCGCTCTCCACGGAATCGATCGGCTCCGACGTGAGAACGAGGTCCACGAATGCCCTGAGGTCGCTTCCCATGTCGTAAATGACCGGCGAAAGGATGGCCTCGGTCCCGATCACCTCCCGCGCAAATTTCTGGGCCGTAAAGAGGTCCTCGTTCGAGAGGTCCGGAGAGACAACGACACACACCCCTTTCGCCCCTGCCTCTTTGATCTTTTCAGCGGCCTGGTTGAGGGCTATGTTCCAGTTTATGTAGTCATACCCTTCAGGCCCGAGAATGGTGGGGATTGCCAGCCTGTCCGGGCTCATCACGTATTCCGGTATGGCAAAACGCCCCTTGACGCATATCAGGCCGTGCTCTGTCGGAGAGTCGTAATCGGCGCTCACGTCGACGACCTCGCCGTCCTTCACTTTCAGGTCGAGCGTACACCCGGTCGGACAGTACGGGCAGGTGGACTCCACGATCCCGTCCGGCTTTCCCGACCATTTGCTCACCTTTGCCGATAATGCCCCTGTCGGGCACACAGCCACACAGGCGCCGCAGAACTCACATCCGGCCTCGAGATGGGTCCGGCCGAACGCGGGCCCGATAGTTGTCTGCTTCCCGCGCTGTTTGAAGCTCAAGGTCCCGTTCAAACGGATATCGTTGCACACCCGCACACAGCGGCCGCACAGAATGCACAGGTTATAGTCCCTGTCGTAGAACGGGTCTTCCTTTTCCAGCGGGAAGTTCCTGTAATAAACAGGGTACGACGTCTCCGTCAGGCCGACCTTTTCCACTATATCCTGGAGCTCGCACAAGGTGTCGTTCGGGCAGTAGTGGCAGCCCGTCGTCACACCGACCTTGCGGATCGTTCCCTGGAATTCGGTGCAGTCATCTTTTTCCCCGCAGAAGAGACAGCTTGCCGGATGCTCGCTCAAGAGGAGCTTCAACACCTCCTGGCGGAGCGTCCTCACCTCCGCGGTATCTGTCCTGATCACCATGCCTTCCTCGACCGGCGTCGTGCATGATGTCGGGAAACCCCTGATGCCGTCAACCTCCACGACGCACAGCCTGCATGCGCCGTACGAAGGCAGGTGCTCCAGGGCGCATAATGACGGTATGTCAACCCCGGCCTCGCGC
Organism: uncultured Pseudomonadota bacterium; assembly: GCA_937862865.1. GTDB lineage: Bacteria > Desulfobacterota > Syntrophorhabdia > Syntrophorhabdales > Syntrophorhabdaceae > Delta-02. The sequence continues at coordinate 11,493 of CALMFJ010000088.1, forward strand.
GCCGCCTGGAGAATTGTCAGACCGGCCTTCGCCTCCACTTTCCTGTTATCGATCGTTATGGAAACCTTTTTCTCCCTGGTCATGATTGTCTCTCCGCTGTCCTGATCACGATGGCGTCGCCCGCGATGGCTTCGTAACGGCAAACCTCATAGCAAGATCGGCACTTTATGCACTTTGAGGCGTCGAGATTATGAGGCTCGGACCTCGGACCGGTAATCGCCCCTGTCGGGCATACCCGGACGCACGACTGGCACCCGGTACATTTTTCCTTGATGACACGATATTCGATGAGCGGTTTGCATACCGTCGCCCGGCACCTGTGGTCCTTGATGTGTTCCAGGTACTCGTTCCGGAAGTACCGTAAGGTCGTGAGGACCGGGTTCGGCGCGGTCTGGCCGAGGCCGCACAACGCACCTTTCTTGATCGTGTCGCCGAGGGTCCTCAAAGCGAGAAGATCGTCGGGTTGTCCTTCACCGTTCGTTATCCTTTCGAGTATCTCAAGAATATGCCTCGTGCCGACCCGGCAGGGCACGCATTTCCCGCAGGATTCCTTTTGCGTGAAATCGAGAAAATATTTTGCAAGATCCACGATGCACGTGTCCTCATCCATGACGATGAGGCCGCCCGAGCCCATGATCGAGCCCGCGCTTGCGAGTGATTCGTAATCGACCGTGAGGTCGAGGAATTCCTCGGACAGGCAGCCTCCCGACGGTCCTCCCGTCTGGATGGCCTTGAAGTTCTTCTGCACGCCGCCGCCGATGTCAAAGATGATCTCCCGCAGGGTCGTGCCGAGCTGGACCTCGATGAGCCCCGGCCGGCGGATCTTGCCGACAAGGGAGAATGTCTTGGTCCCGCGGTTGCCTTCCTTCCCGAAACGTGTATACCAGTCGGGCCCGTTCCTCAGGATGTTCGGGAGCGTACCCAGCGTCTCGACGTTGTTGATGATGGTGGGAGACTGGAAAAGCCCGGATATCGCGGGGAAGGGCGGCCGTGATTTCGGCATGCCGCGCTTGCCCTCAATGGAGCCGATGAGGGCCGTTTCCTCGCCGCAGACGAACGCGCCGGCGCCTTCTTTGATCTTTATCTCAAAGCTGAAATCGGAGCCGAGGATGTTCTTGCCGAGGAGCCCGTATTCGCGCATCTGGCCTATCGCCCGCTTCAGCCGGTCGATCGCGAGCGGATACTCCGCGCGGATATAGACGATGCCTTTGCTGGCGCCTATCGCGTACCCGGCAATGAGCATTCCTTCGAGGACTGCATGCGGGTCGGACTCGATGAGCGACCTGTTCATGAAAGCACCCGGGTCGCCTTCATCGGCGTTGCAGATGAGGTACTTCTGTTCCCCGGGTGATTCCCTGCAGACCGTCCATTTCCTGAAGGTCGGGAACCCGGCGCCGCCGCGGCCCCTCAGTCCTGCCTGCCGTACAACGGCGATGACGTCCTCGGGTGTCGTTTTAAGCGCCTTCATAAATCCCTGATAACCGTCCACAGCGAGATACTGGTCGATCTCTTCGGGATCGACGAAGCCGCAATTGCGCAGCACGATGCGGACCTGCGGTTTGAGCATGGGCAGATCGAAGAATTTCGGGATACCGTCAATGTCGTTGGTGCCAAAGTGGCCGAGGGCGAGCTTCTTATGGGGCGCACCGTCGATAAAGTGGGACTTCAGGATCATCCCCAGCATCTTGGCATTGACGTTGTTGTAACTTACACGGGGTTGTCCCGGCATCTTGATGTCGATGAGCGGCTCAAGATAACACGGCCCGATGCATCCCACCTCGATAATGCGGGCGGATTTCTTGTTTTCATCAAGAAAGGTCTTGATGCCTTCCTTGAGGTCGAGAGCCCCGGCGGCACGGCCGCAGGATGCGGCACCTATGTAAACGATGGGCTCTTTATTGTCGTTGAGCTTCTCCCATTTACTTTTTGCCGAATCGATCTTCTTAGCGAGTTTATTCATAGTTTTTCAATAACTCCGTCAGTTTATTGACCGTCATCCTGCTGTAAATATCACGATCGATCTGCACCACGGGAGAAAGTGCGCAGCACCCGAGGCATGCGACGCGATCGACGTCGAAACGCTGGTCCTCGGTTGTCTCCCCGCAGTGAATGCCAAGGCTGTGCTCAAGGCTGTCGAGCAGCGTGCCGCCGCCCCTGACATGGCACGCCGTCCCGAGACACACCTTGATGCCGTGGCGTCCCGGTTCCGTAAAACGGAACTGCGCGTAAAATGATGAAACACCGTAGATCTGGTTTTCTGAAATGCGTAGGTATCGGGAGATACCTTTTACGGAATCTTCCCCGATATACCCGAAGACCGCCTGGATGTCCTGCAGGATCGGGATCAACTCGTCGGGACTGCGGCCATGCTTCCCGAGAATCTTTTGAATTTGTTCGGGCATGGATCTCTCCTATGCCACACGCGTGGCGTTACGAAAAAATCAGTCGCGCCGTAATCCGTTCGAGCGGGTATCGTGAAATTTTATCAGGTTGTAAGATGGCTATATAACTGGCTCCCAATCGCTCCCCGAAAAATGCCCCCATGTACACTCATTATTAAAGAAGGCACAAAGTACTGTCAAGAGAAAATTTGGAAAAAGTTGCATGTAATGGAAATGATTAACGTTATCTATTTATGGTACGGACCCGTACGGGACACCGTATACGGTATACGGAAAAGACGGGCGAGAGGTGATGGGTGATGGACGATGGGGAAATTATAGATAACAGGCCATGGGCGATAGGAATTCATCACCTGTTCTGAAGAAGTCTTTCCTGCTACCTATCGCCCATGGCCCATTGCCTGTTTTTGTTACGCTCCCGCGCGTATGGACATGATATCGCCGTCCTGCACGATGTACGTCTTTCCTTCGAGGCGCCAGACCCCCGCCTTTTTGCATTCGTTCATCCCGCCGTGTTTCATAAAGTCGTCGTAGGAAACAACCTCGGCGCGGATGAACCGTGTCGAAAGGTCGGTGTGGATCGCACCGGCCGCCTCCTGTGCGGTAACCCCCTTTCTCACGGGCCACGCCCGGCACTCGTCATCGCCGACGGTGAGGAACGAGATAAGGCCGAGCGTGTCAAACGCAAGGCGGATCATCCGTCCCCTGATCGATTCTTTCACATTGAACTCTTCCATGAAGGCCGCCCGTTCGTCATCCGGCATCAACGCCAGTTCCTGTTCCAGCGTTGCGCAGACGCACAGCACGGGATATCCGTCAATTTCCTCGGCAAGCCCTTCATCTTCGGCGACCACTCCCTCCGGACGGTTTACCGCGATCATCATGGGTTTCTGCGAAAGGAAGCGGAACCCGCGTACCGTCTTCTCGTCATTCGGCCCAAGCTCGAGCGTTTTGAGCGCCTTGCCTTCCCCGACATGCGCAAGGAGACGATCGAGAAGCTCGATCTCCTGCTGCAGTGCGGTGTTCTCCTTCTTGCCGCCCTGCTTTTTTATCCTCTCGATCCGCCCTTCTATCTGGATCATGTCGGCGAGGATGAACTCGTCTATTATATCGTGAAAGCCACGCTTGAGGTCGGTCCCCTCCGCGCCGTCAAAATCGTTCAGCGTCAGGATAAAAGCATCGCTCGAGCGCATCTTCTGGAGGGTTTTTGCATTGATCGTCGCGTCTTTTATATTGCCTTCACTGATTGCAACAGTGTCGGCAAGCTCTATTCGTGCGTATGTGGTCTTTTTCGGCTTGAATATTCTTGTCATCTCATCGACGCGGGCATCCGGCACGTCGATGGATATGATAGCGTCCCCGTCCGAGAAACCACGCGCGCTTTCAACGCCGCTCAATGCCTGGAAAAGCGTCGTCTTCCCGGAGAGGGCGGGCCCGATAACTGAAATATACATTACATTCTCCCTCGTTACGTAACAGAAAACCCGGCAGGCCTGGTCCCCCCGCCGGGCCTCAATTATACCGCCTTTTGTGCGCTATGTCAGCTTTTTATCCAGCACCCGGTACCTGAGCGCCTCTGCAATATGGGCTTCGTTTATCGGCCCGTCTCCTTCAAGATCGGATATTGTCCGCGCCACTTTCAAAACGCGGTGATAGGCGCGGGGGGACAATGCCCATTTTTCCACGGCCGTTGAGAGCATCTTTTCCGCCTGCGTGTCGTGAACGCAATATGTGCGGATATCCCGTATGGACATCTGGGCGTTTGCATGGACCTTCCTCCCCGTGAAACGTTTTCGCTGGATTTCCCGGGCCCTTACTATCCTCTCCTTGATCACCCGTGAGGGATCTTCATACCCGTCGCCCGCAAGTTCCCTAATGTTTACCGGCGGGACCTCGATGTGAATGTCTATCCTGTCGAGAAGCGGCCCCGAGATGCGCGAACGGTATTTATAGATCTGTGCGGCACCGCACGAACAGGCATGCTTCGGGTCCCCCAGGTACCCGCACGGGCACGGGTTCATTGCTGCGACCAGCATGAAGCGCGCGGGGAAATTGACCGCGTGGTTGACGCGCGATATTGTCACGTTCCCGTCCTCGATCGGCTGGCGCAGCGCATCGATGACATGGCGCTGGAACTCGGGGAACTCATCGAGAAAGAGCACGCCATTATGGGCAAGGCTCGCCTCACCGGGCCTCGGGTGGGCGCCTCCCCCGATAAGCCCGGCGTCCGATATGCTGTGATGCGGGGCCCTGAACGGGCGTTTCGTGATGAGCGCCCGGTCGGGCGTGATCAGGCCGGCAATGCTGTGGATCTTCGTTGTTTCCACCGCCTCGGCGTACGCGGGACGGGGCAGGATCGACGGAAGCCTCTTCGCAAGCATTGTCTTCCCGGAACCGGGAGGGCCGACCATGATGATGTTGTGCGCACCTGCCGCCGCTATCTCGAGGGCCCTTTTTGCCTGGGCCTGTCCCCTTATGTCTGAGAAATCGAGGTCTTCTGTATCCTGTGGCTCCAACGCTTCGTCGTCGTTCGGTTCAAATGCGTTGAGTTCGCCATCGCCCTTGAAATAATGAAACACGTTCAGGAGGTGGTCCGCTCCCAGGACGTTTATATCGCGCACTATTGCGGCTTCTCTGCCGTTCTCTGCCGGAACGATGATGGTCCCTATATCTTCATGGCGGGCCAGCATAGCGATGGGAAGGATGCCGCGGACCGGTTTCACGCGCCCGTCCAGCGAAAGTTCGCCCGCTATGAGATGGCCCTGCACGGACTCGGTTTTGATGGCCTTCATCGCCGCAAGGAGGCCCACCGCTATCGGAAGGTCGAACGAAGACCCCTCCTTCCTGACGTCCGCCGGGGCAAGATTGACCGTTATCCTGTCGCCGGGAAATTCAAAACCGGCATTCCTGATCGCAGAGCGGACACGCTCCTTGCTTTCCTTGACCGACGCCTCCGGCAAACCGACGATATTGAACGCCGGCAAACCGCGGGCAATATCCACCTCGACATCTATCTTTATTCCGTCAATACCGTACAGAGTAGCTGTGGGAACTCGTGCTATCACGCTTTGACCCCTTCGTTTGTTATGAGGTTTAATTTTGTATATTACTTTTTGCGCGACAAAAAAGTCCCCGGATGGGAAAAAAATATCCTGTACAGACGGCGGGAATGAGGGGTTTCTTACAGGAGTTGCAGCACGCGCGGCAGGATGTCCGATGCCGTCCCTTTGAGGAAATGGTCCGTTATGGACGATGTGAACGGCGTTCTTTCCACGTTTATCTCTATGATGACCGCCCCGTTCGATTTGGCCTGGTAGGGTATGTCGGCGGCCGGGTATACGACGCCCGATGTCCCTATGATAAGCATGGCCTTGCATTGGCCCGCCTCATGATTTGCACGCACCATCTCCGACATCGGGATCCCTTCACCGAAAAATACCACGTCGGGCTTCAGGGCCCTACCGCACTTTTCACACCGGGGATACGGGTGCACTGCGGCCGACTCGGGAGTGAAAGGGAGCCTTTCCCGGCAGTCCGTGCACACGAGCCAGCGGTGGTTGCCGTGATATTCGATAACGTTGGTATTGCCGGCCTCCTGGTGCAGACCGTCAACATTCTGCGTTATGACAGCCTTCAGGAAGCCCAATTTCTCGAGTTCGGCCAGGGCCGTGTGCGCCGGCGACGGAGCGGACGCGAACACGACGGACGCCATATCCCTGAGCATGACCCACACCTTTTCCGGGTGCCGCATAAAGGCAGATATCTCGGCATACTCCATCGGGTCGTACTTTTCCCAGAGCCCCTGCCCGCCGCGGAACGCCGGGATACCGGCATCAACGGATATCCCCGCCCCCGTGAACGCGACAATATATTTCTTCTCCCTGATGATATCGGCTATCTTTTTGTACTCTTCCATTCCGTGACCCGCCTGAATGAACACTTCACTTATACTTAACCGGCCTTCCAGCCCTTATGCGTGTCCTTAAATGCCGGGATAAGGCCGAAACCGTCGGCCTTCTTGACTGCCCGCTTTATCGCCTCGGTAACGACAAATTCGGCCAGTACGCCGACCTTGTTTGTATCGGCTTCGATGTCACCCAGCGACAACGCAAAGACAAGGTCCCCGTCAAACGTGGTGTGAACCGGATTGATCGTCTTGATAAGCCCGCCCTGCGCCATCTGGGCGACCTTCGTGATGTCCCTTTTCGTAAACCTGGCATTTGTCGCCACCACGCCGAGGGTTGTGTTGACGAGGGCGAATTTCTGTTTTACGATCCCCTGTTTGAGACAGTTGGCAGTGTTGGCAAACTCTATGCTGTCCTCGGATTTTCTCAGGCCCGCTATTATCCTGCCCGTTATGTTATCGATAATGTCGCCAAACGCGTTCACGGCCACGAGGGCACCGACCCGTAAGCCGTCCGGCATGGCAACGCTGGCCGTTCCGAGCCCGCCCTTCATTGCCCGGGACGTTTCGAAAAGCTTTCCGACGACCGCGCCGACCCCTGCCCCCACTGACCCTTCCGGCACCTCCTCCTGGGCGCTCAGGCACGCGGCGTACCCCATCTGCGCCGTGGGACGGACCCTGTGGTCCCCAAAAAGAAGGTCGAAGATGACTGCGGTGGGCACTATCGGGACCCGTGTGATGCCCACGTCGAACCCAACCCCTTTTTCCTCGAGGTATTTCGAAACGCCTGAGGCGGCGTCGAGGCCGAACGAGCTCCCCCCCGACAGCACGATCGCGTGAATGCGATCAACGATATGGCCGGGACTCAAGGCATCGACCTGCCGTGTGCCGGCCGCGCTCCCGCGCACATCGATGCCGGCCACGGCGCCTTCCTCACAGAGTATGACCGTACAGCCGGTCATACCGCTGAAGTCCGAAGCATGACCGACCTTGATCCCTGGTACGTCGGTAATTGCGTTAAACATGAAAGATCACCTCGATAGTAGATTGATCAGGTACTTAATTTCTTCCGCATGTTGACAGATTTTTGTTCGTTCTCCCGCTTCAGGTCCTTCTTGAGCCGGGAAAGAGATTCTGCGACGTCCCCGTATTTGATGGAAAGTATCTGGCTCGCCAGTATGGCCGCATTCTTTCCGGCGTCTATCCCGACGGAAGCAACGGGCACCCCGGGCGGCATCTGCACTATTGAATAGAGTGCGTCCTTCCCCTTGAGCGTCCCGCTCGACGCCGGGACGCCGATCACCGGCAGCGTCGTATGCGACGCCACGACCCCGGGAAGGTGCGCCGCCATCCCGGCGACGGCAATGATCACCTCTATGCCCAGCTTGCGTGCATTTTTCGCATACTTAACGGTCTTTTCCGGGTTCCGGTGCGCCGATGATATATCGATCATGTACGGTATCTTCACCTTTGCCAGGAATTTCAGGCCGTCTTCAATAATCGTCATATCGCTGTCGCTTCCCAGCAAGATCAGCACCTTCGGTCTTTCCATGGACACCTCACGGCCGTCAAATTTTCAAGCGGATGAGTAATTAATACCATATCTGCACAGTAAATATATAGAGCCAAAATAAAACACACCGGCTGACGGCTGACGGCTGACGGCTGACGGCTGACGGCTGACGGCAAGAAACGATATATTATTTGCACCGGTCAAGGAAAGCGTTGCCAACTTAGCGCCCGAACAGTACAAGCACGGAGTAAACTGGTCGCGTGCAGTCTTTTTTTCCGTTAGCCGTTCTCCGTTAGCCGTTTGCCTTTTTCATTCAAATATGCGAGTCATATAGAGTATGGCCAGGAAAGAGGGGATAGCCATGATACCGCTTTTCCGCGGGCTCACCGAGAAGCAGCTTGACCTTATGGGTGAGGCCTTTCCCCCCAGGCGGTACAGCCCCTCGGAGATCATATTCTCAGAGGGTGAGCCGGCATCGGGATTCTACATCCTGCTTTCCGGGAGACTGAAGATATACAAGCTCTCCCTGGAAGGCAAGGAGCAGATCCTTCATATCATTGAACCGGGCGAACCTTTTGCCGAAGTCGCCCTTTTTTCAGAAACAGCATTTCCCGCGTATGCCGAGGCGATCGAGAAAAGCGAGGTCATGTTCCTTTCCCGCAACGCCTTTCGCCAGCTTATCGGTAATGACCCGTCGATAGCGATGAACATGCTGGCGATCCTGTCGCAGAGGCTCAAGTATTTTACCCGCCTCATCGAAGATCTGTCCCTTAAGGAAGTCCCTCAGCGGCTGGCAGCATACCTTCTTTTTCTCGCGAAGCGCGATGGGTCGGACCATGTGACTCTCGGCATATCGAAAGGTCAGCTCGCAAGCCTTCTCGGCACCATACCCGAGACATTGTCCAGGATCATGGCAAAGATGGCGGGCCAGGGCCTCATAACCGTCAATGGCCGGAAGATTGCCCTGCTCAACCCGGCCGCCCTCGAACTCTTCGCCAAGGGGAAACAAGCCCTCTAAAAAGGTCCCACGTTCTGCGTTCTGCGCAAAACATTCATTTTGCGGCAGGCCAGATTTATCGCCCATAGATTTCTTCTGCCTCCAACGCGGAACGGCCTCTGGGCGGTTGACCCACAGCGAAGGGGTGGTATACTTACATTAGTGTTGCAGGTGCACAGGAAATACGCAAAGGGGGAGGTGATGTCTATGAAAAAGGTGGAGGATGCAAGGACACTGAAGAAAGAGGCCGTGTTCTGGCGAGGCATCAAGGAAGCTCTTGCGAAAGACAGCACGAAGAGATGCCACAAGTGAAAATCCTGAAAGAGTTAGACGTTGCAGGTCTGCAACGCGCAGAAACAGCAGGCAGCCGGATCGACAGGAGATCGGGCTGCCTGTTTATTTAAGATATTTCCACGAACGCTAATATCTTCAGGGCGGAATGAAGGATGCGCAATGGATTCGAAAAAACCGGAACCTTTTGATTTCTTCATTCAGATGCACCTTACGGAGCGGTGTAACCTGGCGTGCACACATTGCTACCAGGAAGGGCCGGCACCCCGGGAAATGTCCCTGCCTGAGATCGCCGCGGCTGTGAAAAAGATATCAGATACGATAGATGCATGGTCGCAGGAGTATGACGTACCATTCTCGCCCGGCTTTAATGTTACGGGCGGGGAGCCTCTTTTGAGGAACGACCTCAAGGAGATCCTCCGCGTGATCTCTGACCACGGCTTCACGATCTTTCTTTTGACGAACGGGACCCTCATCGATACAGACATATCGGCGATGCTCGCCTCCGTCCCCGTCAAGGGCGTGCAGGTGAGCCTCGAAGGCCCCGAAGAGGTACACGACCTGATACGCGGCAGGGGCAGTTTCACATCGGCTGTAAATGGGGCCCGTCACCTCATCGATGCCGGCCTTACAGTCACCTTCAATATTACTCTCTCCGAGATCAATGCCGGATATTTCCCGGACATGATATCCCTCGCCGCCGGCGCCGGCGTGCAAAAGCTCGGTTTTTCACGGCTCGTCCCGTACGGCAGGGGATCGTCCCTGATCGGAAAAATGCTAAGCCCGGAAAGGACCCGCGCGATCTACGAAGAGGCCCTTGCATACCGTGTCCCCGGTCTTCACATTGTGACGGGGGACCCGCTTGCATCACAGACAGGCGAAGCAGGCAACATGCCGGAGGGGGGCGGCTTTCCCCTGGGTGGATGCGCGGCCGGAATATCCGGCATCACGGTCCTTCCGGACGGAACACTGACACCCTGCAGAAGACTCGGAATACCCATCGGCAATATCCTCACGGATTCCCTGCGGGAGGTCTGGGCCAATTCGGACGTGCTCAATGCGCTCCGCAATAAAGAAGCGTACAAAGGCAAATGCTCCGAATGCGCCCGGTGGTCACAGTGCAGAGGATGCAGGGCCATAGCCTACGCATACTCCCTGTCGCAGGGAAGGAACGACTTCCTGGAAGAAGATCCACAGTGTTTCATAGATACAGGCGATAGGCTATAGGCAATGGTTAGAAGCTTCAGGTTTTGCCGTCCGCCGTCCGCCGTCCGCCGTCCGCCGTTTATTTATTTGCCTCTTGCCTCTTGCCTGTATTATTCTGATTCCATGAGCGACGGGCGCGACCTTCGACAGCTTCTTGAATACCTGTCAAATGCTGCAAGAGAAATAGCCCGGGGAGATTACCGTACCGCCGGTGAAATATTCGAGTTCACCAAGTCCGGCAAGTACCCGGCGGAAATAGCTGACCTTGCTGAGTCTTTCGGCATGATGATGGTCATGGTTGAAACACGGGAAGAGCGGCTCGAAACATTGATCGAGGACCTGAAGCGAAAGAAGGCTCTGCTTGAGGATGCGTACCGGGTCTTGCAGCAGGCAAATATAGGGGTGCTCGAGGTCCTCGGCAACGCAATAGCGAAGAGGGACCACGGGACAATAACCCACAATTACAGGGTGACCTTCTATGCGTTAAAACTGGCGCAGACCGGGGGGCATCCCGAGGACAAACTGAAAAGCCTCATCAAAGGCGCATTTCTCCATGACGTCGGTAAGATCGGTATAAGCGATCTCATACTGCTCAAGGAAGACCGCCTGACCGATGATGAATTTCAGACCATGAAGATGCATGTCCGGCACGGCTCCGATATAATCAGCGGTTATCCCTGGCTCAGTGATTGCCATGACGTGGTGCTCCACCATCACGAAAAGTTTGACGGGACGGGGTACATAGCCGGGCTAAAGGGGGAACAGATCCCGGTCAATGCCCGGATATTTGCCGTTGCGGATGTTTTCGACGCACTGACGAGCACCCGTCCCTATAAACGCGCCCTGACGTACGACGAGACCATAGACATCATGAAAAAGGGCAGGGGGTCACATTTCGATCCGGATGTGATCGACGCGCTGCTCATGATCGGAGAGGACCTGTACCGCGACATCTACCACGCCGAGGAGGGCCGCCTCCGCGAAATCCTGAAATCCCACATCCAAGCACTATTCAAAGACGAACAGCCCTAAAGACATCCTCCCGCCCGCTCACCTTATCATTCGTGCGGGGGGTGTTCCTCGCCGGCGCGGCTGTGTTGTTCCTCGGAATAGCGGAATATCTCGAAAACGGAGAGGAAAAGGGCGAGAATGAGAGGGCCCAGGATGAGGCCGATGAGCCCGAAGGCCTGAATGCCTCCAAGGATTGCAAAGAAGATGGCTATTGTGGGCAGTTTTATCTTGCCTCGCACGATAAGCGGCCGCAAAACGTTGTCGGTCCCCGCTATGAAGACAACTCCTACGATGAGAAGGATGACCGCTTTTAAGTACTGGGTCTGGAACAGCAGGTAAATTACCGCAGGCCCCCATATAACCATAGTGCCGACCACCGGGATGAAAGACGCCACGAACATGGCAAGGCCCCAGAACACCGGCGAGTGGAGCCCGAGGGACGCGAAGGCGATGCCCCCTATCAAGCCCTGCGCCATCCCGACGACGACGCCTCCGTAAATGGTTGACACGACAATATCCTTGGTTTGCTTCAGGAGCCGCCCGCGTTGCCTGGGAGAAAAGGGCATAAAGTTTTCAAGTTTCTCGATAAACGCCGGGCCGTCCTCGAGGAAGAAAAAGATCGAGAGCAGCATGAGCACGAAATGCATCCCCACGGTAAGCACATTGCCAAAACCCGACCTGATCAACCCTGTCGACTGCTTTGCGAAATTCATCAGTCCTGTCGAAATGGTTTTGTACAACTCCTGTTCCGTCATATGGACAGCATTCAATATTTTCTGAACGGTCGCCTTGACGAGCGGGTGCGACAAAAGGGTCTGGACGACGCCGACGTTGCCATTCTGCTCCTGGAAATGGCTCACAAGGTTAATAAGTTCCTGGCTCAGAACATATGCAAAGTACGAAAAGGGGCCTATGAGAATAACAACGATAATGAACAGCGTCATGAGCGACGATACGAATTTGTATTTTACATATTTCAGGATGAATGCGTATACGGGATAGAAGACAAGGGAAAGAACTATCGCCCACATGATGGGGGACAAAAAAGGACGTATTACCTGATACGAGAAATACCCGAGCACGATCAGTATGACAAGAAGGACGATGCTGTAAAACCTGTTTTCCCTGGCCATGTCCGCTCCGATATGCACAGGGCTGTCCCCCGCCTGAAGGAGACAGCCCCGGAAATGTCAGAATACCTCTAAAGTATGCCTAGCCGTGTCTTTCTCTATCGTACGCCTCTTTGCCCGCCTCAACGGCTTTCGAGATGATATTTTTCTCTTTATCCAGGAATTCTCTTCCCTTGTCCACATATTCGGACGCCTTGTCCTTGACCTGGCCCACATAGTCGGACGCCTTGTCCGTGACCTGATGGACATAGTCTCCCGCTTTATCCCGTGCGTCCTCGGCAAAATCCCTGATCATCTTCCTGGTCTCCTGACCGGTCTTCGGCGCAGTGAGAAGGGCAACGCCGGCCCCGATGATCCCGCCTATGAAAAAAGAAAGGAGAACTGCGCCTGCACCATAACCGCTATCCTGCTGTCCCATTGCATTACCTCCTGTTTTTATCGCTCGATGCCCCGTTTAGGCCAGGCATTTTTCACAAAATACTCGACACCCGCCTTGATGCCGGCTTTAATCCCCCGTGTTTCGTTGATGGACGATTCGGTCGCATCTTTCAACGCACGACTTGCCTGCTCTATGTTCGCGCCCATACGCCTGACCGAGTCCGAAACATCCTTTATGCTGTCCGTGACCTCCCCCACATCATCCGTTATCCTCCGAACGCTTTGCAGGGTCATCCGGGCCTCCTCAAGCGTGGGCTTCAGCGTCTCTTCGGCCGACGCAATGAATTCATTCACTGTCGCAAGCGTTTTCTTTACCCCGGCTATCAGATAGATCACATAGACGACCAGAACAACAACCGCCAGGGCAATGATACCCAGCAATACCGTGTTCATTCAATCCCCCTCCCCTTGCCTTACGGGCCCCCGAATCCCCGGACGCCGTTGAAACACAGGCAAATCCGGCCGGAAGAGCATATCACATTATAACCATTGTACCACATCAACACAAGTTTTGAGGCTGGGAAGTATGATATTATTTAAAGCAAACCGGGAGTGGAAAGTCTGAATCAGGGCCCTGAGCATGGAACTTGGCCATTTTTTCCGTTATAATGAGGCACCCACGATAATAAGGAGGCAACAATGAAGAATGCGGTGGTCCTTTTTGGAAGCCCGAGGAAGAAAGGCAACACTGCCGAACTGGCCCGTCCGGTGATCGCCACATTGAAAGGGAAAGGCTGGGGTGTCAGGACGCTTTACCTGAACGATATGAACATCCGGCCATGCCAGGGATGCTACACCTGCCTTCCCGCAGGGGTCTGCAGGATCCAGGACGACATGAAAGACGTCCGCAAATACATCATGGAATCGGACCTTATCGTTTACGCCACACCGATATACTGGTTCGGCCCCTCAGGGCAGCTGAAGCTCGCTATGGACAGGTCCATCGCCTTTATGGATGGGAATTTCGCATCCCGCGTCAAAGGGAAAAAGGCCATAACCCTCACGACATTCGGCGACGACAACATGGACTCCTGCCGCCCGGCGATCGATATGTTTACAAAAACGTTCGATCTTCTCGGCGTCACGTATGCCGGCCAGGTCAACGCGCCCGGATGCCTGCCCCAGGGAGGCGTCGGGCGAGAGTTTGTCGAAAAAGCAAAGGAACTGGCCGAATCGGTTGCATGAACATCCGCGGACCGCTTTATTTCATCACAAAGAAAACGGGTAAGGCCATCTGGGATTACAAAATGATCGCCGACGGGGACAGGATCATCATGGCCGTCTCCGGTGGAAAGGACAGCCTGTGCCTCCTTCGGATCATGCAGGAAAGGTTGAAATTCGTACCCATCAGGTACGAGGTCATCGCCTGCCATGTGGACATGGGGTTTTCCTGGGTGAACACCGATACCCTCCGGTCGCACTTCGAGAAGGAAGGGGTCCCGTACATGATCATCCCGCCCCCCGATGCCTGGCAGGAGCAGAAAGAGAATTTTGATTGCTTCTGGTGCAGCTGGAACCGGCGCAAGGCCATCTTCGACCTCGCAGGCAGGATAAAAGCGAACAAGATCGCGTTCGCGCACCACATGGACGACATCATCGAGACCATGCTGCTCAACCTTTTTTTCCAGGGCGAGATCGGTACGATGATGCCGTACCAGGACATGTTCGACGGCGAGCTCGCGATCATACGGCCCCTTGCGTATGTCGAGGAGCACGAGCTCACGCGCATCGCAAACCTCCTCCACCTGCCGGTCGCAGCATCGGAGTGCCCCCACAGCGACGTATCGAAACGCGCCCTCGTCAAGAGCATTGTCGGCGATCTCCGCAGGCATAACCGCAACGTAAAAAAGAACATCTTCCGCAGCCTCACAAGGATACGCCAGGACTACCTCCCCGAAACAGCGCCGAACTGAAAAAACGTTCTGCGTTCCGCGTTCCGCGTTAAAGACGAAAAATCTGGATCCCGGCTCTTGCGGCCGGGATGATGGTTGTATTGTGGATCGAGGGCTGCTTCACTTTGAAATAGACTCCGGACACCTCAACCTGTCCCGCATGATCAGAACCTTTGCATGAGTTTTTTTAACGTAGAACGCAGAACGTAGAACCCGCCTTCAGTGCGCGTGCGGCAGGAGGCGGTCAAAAACCCAGAACGTTATGACAAGGGACAGGGCCACGGCGTAGACGACGGGGAGCGCGTGCTCGAGTCGGGGGAGGACCGGTTTGAACCAGTGCAAGGGCAAGACACTTATGAGCAGCACGAAGAGGAGAAAAAAACAGAAGGGGTTGTAAAGTACGGCGTTACCCGGATCCCCTGCGATGAGGCTTGTCAGGGCGCGGGTCATGCCGCAACCCGGGCATTCAATGCCCGTGACTACCTTAAAAGGGCAAAAGACGGGAATGGCGCCCGCAACCTTTTCGATATGCACCATTCCCGTCAGGTTTGCAATCACGAGAGCAAGGAATATCGCGGCGCAGATCCTCGCCATATTCCGGGGGATGAGGCACTGCTGCATATTATTTCCCAAAGAACTTGTTTATCTCGTTCTGCTGGATCGCATCCGCCACGACGCTCAATCCGATTATGGTAAGGACAAGGCTCAGGACGGGAAGGTCCTTCGATTTTGGCCTGCCGTGCTTTTCCTGGGCCTCCGTAAGTCCCTGTGCGAGAAAATACTCGTAGTAAATGTTATAGAGGCCGCAGGTGACGAGGGTAAGGATAAACCATAACCCGAACTTGTATCTCTCCTGCCCGAGGAGATGGTTCGCCGCCCTGAACTGTCTCGCCTGCCAGAAGAAATAATAAATGCCGCAGGTGATAACCGAAAGGACGACATCGAGTGCAATGTTTGAGGTGTAAGATGCGGCCTGCGGGTCAGACAGCGGGGGTAATGGCTCGTATGTCGCTCCGCCGCCGGTCCCGCCTGTGATGCCGCCGCCGACTGAGCCTTCAGGGGCACCGATCGACTTGCCGCACGATGGGCAGAACAAGGTCCCCGGGGCAATATCTGCGCCGCAATGGGGGCATTGAGCAGTCTCTGGTGCCTGAAACTCTTTCCCGCATTTTATGCAGAATTTTGATCCTTCAGGACTTTCGTTGCCACAATTTTCACAGCGCATGGGAACACCCCCCCTTAAGAATTTTTCTCGATTTTACCAGCGCATCGGGAAAATTGTAAAGCAAAACCATGTTTTTTCATGCGAGTTTTCACGCGGTAATCCCGATGACCTGAAAAGAGATGGAATCCCCGGCCGGCATGAGCATCACTGTCTTTGGGGGAACGTTCGGTATCTGATATCGAACTTCCGGGTCTCATCAGCACAACTATCGAATATCACAAACTAATATCACAAACGTAAAAGAAGGGGATATCGATTTTGGCCGAAAAGTGTTGACATGATGACCGCAACCTATTAATAATAGTAGTCAGATGTAGTATCAACGGGTCCAGGGGTACGTAAGCTATCTCTGGAGGCGAAGTTAAGGATGGTCGGGCCGCCACCGGGAGTAATTCTCCGGGAGCGGCTTTTTTATTGGGGAATCCATAGGAAAAGGGAGGGGAAAATTATGAAAAGGGCACATTGGATCATGATCGGGTTTGCGGTTGCAGTCTGTTTTCTTGCGGCTTCGACACTATCCTACGGTTTCGATGAAAAACAGCTCAAGACACTGAAGAAGAGCAACACCTGCAAAAAATGCGACCTGTCGGGGGCAAACCTTGCAGGGGCAGACCTGACCTACGCCGACCTGTCGGGAGCTAATCTTTCGGGGGCGGACCTGACAAACACGATCC
>CALMFJ010000089.1 GCA_937862865.1 uncultured Pseudomonadota bacterium
CGGGTTAATACTGTATTCTGGTCAAGCAGACTATTCATATTCATGCCGCCATCTGCATCGCCACGTGGAGGGCCTTTTTATTGACCTGGGAACTGTCGCCGAACCAGAGGCTGCTCAAGGTGCTGTCCTGCGTCTTGCCGCGGAAGTAGTTGAGGTACTCGGTAACGGCGTTGTAGGCACCCCAGTAGGTCTTGCCCGCCGCCTTTGATCCTCTGCCATACTCCAGGAGATATGCGACATTTGGTATAAGTTCTTTGCCTCCTGTCTCAGAGAGACCAAAAACGATTCTGACATATTTAACGAGGTCATCCTGGTTGATCTCTTTTTCCCTGAGGACCCTGTATTGCTCAATGGTTGCATGAAACTCCTTATGGGCAAGGTCCATGATCTCCCGGATGTATTCAAGGTTTTCAACGACCCGCGCCGTATGCCTTACCCGCAGCAGCTTGCTGGCCTGAGATTCATGGGCAAAACTGAGAGTATTGTTGCAAACCACCCGAATAGGGGTAAAACCTACCCTCACGGAAAGCGATCCGTCATGGGAATTGGAAAGAAGAACGTAATGGGCAATCTTGTCCTCTTCGGATACTTTGAGTTCGCCTGCGACGATCCGGGCCAGAACCCAGATGACGCTCCCTCCCTTCAGGCTTCCCGCTGTCTCAATAGTGACATCGCCCGTATCGAGAAAAGGCTGGAACCATGCGAAGGCCTCCTTGTTCTGAAGGGGCGTATAATCCGGTCCGACAACACCGAGCGCAGCACCGTCCTTTTGACGGCACACGGCGTACCTTTCGGGGATTTCTACGAGCATAGGCCCGTTCACCGTGTATAGCGGTCTGAGCTCCACGTCCCAGTTGAGCCCCGCCGCGACGATAGCCTCACCGATACTGAGCTTCTTCCCCTCCGGGATCTTTCGCCCCAGACCGTGCCAGGGTTCCTTTCCTACGTACATCATCGATTCAACAAGATGCGCCATAATAACCCCCTTTCAGTCTTGTCACTCTGTGCTGCCTTCCACGATACTCCTTGCCCGTTCGCTCACCTCGGGTATTTTGCTATTGGACAAGCCGCGGAGCAAGATCATGCTCGCTTTTGACTTCTTCGCAAAGGTACCGATCACATCAACAGCAGCCGCCTTCAGCCTGACATTATCCTGGCGCGAAACGTAGGATAAAACGCTCGGAAGGGCGCTCAATGCTTTGACTCCGTAGTGCTCGAGGGCAAGAAAGCATAGGCCAAGCCATACCTGATAGTCATCAACCAGGTTCTTTTTCCTAGCATAATCGAGAAAAGCCCTAAGAACGGGGACCGCTTCCTTCGGGTATGCTCCGGCTACTGAAAGCGCCTCGGCCGCAAGAATGCGGACGAATATGTCATCATGTTTTAGAAGGTCCCTGAGCCGGTCCCTGACGACCTTATGCTTTTTACTGTAGGAGCGGAGTTCGGTTATTGCCCTGATGCTCATCTCAGAGCCAGCGGGAGCCTCCTTGGAGAACCGTAAGGCAAGAAAAAGGAGTTTTGCATCGACCAACTGTTGTTTGCTTCGCTCATTGTCTGGCATACCTATCCCCTGGACTCGGCGATTTCCCTCAAAAATGTCAAGATCTTATCACTATTTATCACCAGCCGGTGACAACAGTATGTCACTCACGTCATCTGTGGCATTGTCTTTATGGTTTTGAAGGGTTAAATCTGTCCAAAGGGTAGCTATAGGGTAGCACCAAGAGCTTGTGAATATGTGATATATCGTGTAAGTTATTGATATTAAAAGCGCGCCCGAGAGGGATCGAACCTCTAACCTTTGGATTCGTAGTCCAACACTCTATCCAATTGAGCTACGGGCGCACGGTGTGTATTATAGCGGGTTTGGCCTTTGAATTCAATACAGTTTTGTCCGGGTGACGCCCGGGCGCGCGCATATGCGTCACCCACGATCAAATAACTCTCCGGGTCTTGTTGAATTATTCCAGACTTGTGCTAAATAAATAGTAAGGACTTTCTCGGAAAGCCTGTTCATTGGTACATCGGGGCAGGTTGCACCGCGGCCATGGAATGGCTACCATTGCACGTACAGACCGGGAAGATCCCGGAGATAGAGGGCCGGGGGGTCTGTGAAGGAGGAGGATATGATAACCCTGGAGATGAACGAGGAAGAATCCAAACTGCTGCTGAACGTCCTTGAAAGGTATCACTCCCATCTCGAGGTCGAAGTAAAACGCACCGACAGGCGGGAATTCCGCGAGGCCCTGAAAGACAGGGAAGGTAAATTGAAGGCCCTGATCGGGAAGGTGAAAGCACTCGTTAAGGAATAACCGCCCTGACGGGCCCCGCCCCGCGGTAAAGGTCAGGCACCCGTCGCATCGACGAGGCGCCTGATCGCCTCCATATATTGCCGGAGGCCCACGAACATTATGTCGTTATGGGTGGCCCCCGGTATCATAAGAAGCTCCTTGCTCGGGGAGCCCGTGTTTTCCATGATGGTTTCCGCCTCGTCGGGAGGAACGAGGGTGTCGTATTCGCCATGGATCACAAGGAGCGGAACGGTAATCGACTTCAACATATCGAGGCATTCCTTCGTGATTGAATCGAGGGACATATCCGGGGATGCTATGCCGTGGCGGATAATGAGGCTCGATATGCTCGGGAAACCGCTTTCGATGATGAGGCCCCTTATCCCGGGGCCGTGCCCGTGGGCTATTTCGAAGGCGGACACACTGCCGAGCGATCTTCCCATGACCCAGATATTCTCATTGAGGTCCTTTTCCTTAAGGGCCGCCCGGGCTGCCTCGAAGACCTTGTGGGCGTCGCGGGCCATGGCGGCGACGGTCGGGGTGCCGTTGCTCTTTCCGTATCCGCGGTAATCCGCTACGGCAATATTGAGCCTGTACTTGAAATAAAAAAGGGAGAGCTCATCGTAATCACTGATGACTTCTCCATTGCCATGGAAGAAGAGTATCCAGGGCCAGGAATCGTCCTGCCTGTAGAAACGGCAGTGGACTGCGACGGCATCGTCCACGGGAACAAAGTGGTCGAACGCGTATTTCGGGCACGGGCCGGATTCGTTCCGGGGGTAAAACACGTATGAGAGGACGTCCGGTGTGTCGATCTTGCTGTAATCGGGCATGGCGGATCACTCCTTTAGCGGTATTTCCTCGTCTGGATAATTCTATCGGGTCGGATACGCGGTTTCAAGGAAATTTGGTCATTATCCCCGAAAGCGCGAGGCCGTCCCTGATCAGGATGATAGAGAAAACAAAAAGGGCGATGCCGAGGAAACCCATGATGGCACGGTAGGTTTTTCCGGTGAGGATCTTCTTTGATCTGCCCACGAGCAGCGCGATGATCACCTTGGCGCCAATGAGGCACGTGAGAAATGACAGGATAAAGAAGATGGCTGATGCCGGGCTTTCCCGGTAGGACCGGATGATGATGGGAGACCCGACGGTGATCCAGAATATGTAGGGATGGGGGCTCAGGGCGTTCACCGTGATGCCCTTGCCGATTGATCCGGCCCTATCGCTCACGGCATCGGCTGACGGGTTCTGCGCGCGGAAGGTCTCCCATGCGAGGTAAAGGACGAACAAACCTCCGGCAAGCGATATGATGCCCAGGACCGGCTGCATCCCGGCAAAACGGGAGACGAGAAAGACCGACAGCGCGATGATCGGCGCATCCGTGATGAGAGGGGCGATCGATACCTTGATTCCCTCGCGTGGGCCATACCGCAGTGTCTGGGCGATCACCAGGGCGAGCAACGGCCCCGGGGCGAAGCCCGATGATAATCCGAGGACCACCGCGCCGCCGATAAGAGGGATCATGGCCCTTTCCGCTCGCTCTGCTCCTGTTTGCGGGCCCGCAAAAGCAGGATGGGGGCGAAGAGGATGAAGAATGTGGCGGGATCGACGATGGCCGGTATGAATACCCAGAGGCCGAGCGTGTTCCCGGCACAGATGTAGGCTATGATCGAAAATGCGATCGACAGGATATGGATCATCGATGGGCGGCGGCCCGGCAGGTTTTTGCGCTTTCGGACCATGCCCGCAACGCCGACGATGATGTTGGCTATCGCTATGAGGCACGAAAGGGCGCAGAAGACGATTCCGGCAACGAGTAAGATCGTGGCACTACCCTCCAAAATCAGGGTTTATCAGTTCGACCCTGTCACCTTCGCCGACAACCGTTGACGGGTACGCGCGGGGATGAATGAAACGGTTGTTCTGTTCCACGATCAGGTTCCTGTCATTCTCCCCCGACCGTGCGATCAGGTCCGCGACGGTCGTCCCGGACGGTACCTTTTCTGTCATGCCGTTGAAGGATATTTCTATTTGGTTTTTCATACATCGTCATTGTAGACCAGACGAATGAGACAGTAAACAGCAAACAGTGAACGGTAAGCAGTAAAAAACTCATCACTCATCACTGTTTACCGTTCACTGTTTGCTGTTTTGGTGTAGAATAAAAGGGACGGAGGACGTCCTAAGAGGATACGAAAGATCGAAAGAGGAGGCGAAGATGTCGGTCCTTTACACACAGAGCTGGGATATAAGCCGGGGGAAGGAGTATGAGTATTCCCGGTTTATTATAGAGACGTATCTGCCCGACATGGCCGACATGGGCCTTGTGCCGGTGGGCGGCTACTATGTAGAGGTCGGTTTTGGGCCGCGCATAATAAGCGTTTACAGCGTGAACGAGACGGAAGAGGTGTTGAAGATAATCACCGGCCGGAAATTCAAGGACCTTCTCCAGGAGTTAAAGACAATCATCGTGAATTACCGGGGCGCAGTCCTCGAGCCGACCGGGAACCTGAAGCGAGGGAAATACACCATCCAGAAAGGTGTCTGGAAGCTTAACCAGTATTACGACTTAAGACCTGGCGTGAAAAAGGAGTATGCCGATTTCGTCATGAACGAGCACATTCCGACGATGCAGAAGATCAGCTATGTCGAGGTGACGGGCGGCTGGAACGTTTCTATCGGGGGTTTTAGCGAGATAATTGCCGAGTTCACCTTTAAGGACGCCATGGACATCGGGCGCCTTCTCATGAACGAGGATTACCGCCGCATTACCCAGAAGCTGCGCACCGAGTTCGCCGACAACCACACAACCCGCATCATGCGGAGCACCGAACGCTTCGACGAACCCAGGTGGTTCAAGTAAAAAGGCACCCTCTCGCCCGTTCGTCGCTTCGCTCCTCTCTAGAGAGCCGAAGGCGAACGGGCGTGAGGGTGTCTTTTTAAGACCGGTTCTTGCGAGAAGCATTCTTGGTATAGTATTTGCAAACTTTGACGAC
>CALMFJ010000090.1 GCA_937862865.1 uncultured Pseudomonadota bacterium
ACTGGTTGAGAGATAATTCTGGGCATATAAGCGTCCCCAGGGGGATTCGAACCCCCGTTGCCGGCTTGAAAGGCCGGTGTCCTGGACCAGGCTAGACGATGGGGACCTTAAAAACAATATGGGCCGTGAAGGACTTGAACCTTCGACTCTCTGCTTAAAAGGCAGATACTCTACCAGACTGAGTTAACGGCCCAAAACGTGCATTAAGATATGAAAAATTTGTTATAAAGTCAAGGGGAATGAAAGCAATGACACGCCTGAAGCAAGTCTGCCATTGACTCGCCTTGAACGCTCACTTTATAATATCACCATGCTGCCCGGGATCAAAGAATTCCTGATGGAAGACGTTGGCGTCGAGGATATCACGACGAATTCCATTGTCCCGCCTGAACATCGGTCACACGCAAAGATCATTGCAAAGGCGGCCGGGGTGCTCGCCGGCCAGCGGTTTGCGCGGGACGTCTTCGGGTTCTTCGACAAAGACGCCGAATACACGGAGATCAAAAAAGATGGCGACCTGCTTCAGCCCGGAGAGCCGGTCAGCACCATCGCGGGGCTCACGCGGGCCATCCTGACCGGGGAAAGGGTCGCCCTCAACATACTCCAGAGATTGTCGGGTACGGCATCACTCACGAGGAAATTCGTCGACGCCGCGGCGGGTACGAAGGCACGGATACTCGACACCCGGAAGACAACCCCCGGAATGAGGGAGATGGAAAAGTATGCCGTCAGGATGGGGGGCGGGGTCAATCACCGGCGCGACCTTACCGAGATGGCGCTCATCAAGGAAAACCACATAGCGGTCGCGGGGTCGATACCGGAGGCGGTCTCGCTTATCCGCAGAACGTCCCGGGTCCCCATCGAGGTCGAGGTCCGGTCGATGGACGAATTGAAGATCGCCGTCGCAACGGGCGTCGAAAGGATCATGCTCGACAATTGGGACACCGCGTCAATGAAAGAGGCGGTGCAGTTCGTGGCGGGGCGCATTGAGATCGAGGCATCCGGGAACATGACGCTCGAGCGGGTGCGTGAGGTCGCGATGACCGGGGTGGACTTCATATCCGTCGGCGCACTGACGCATTCGGCCGGGTCCCTCGATATGAGCCTGCTTCACGAGGGAGTAAAAACATGACTTTAGATGCGAACATGCCGCTGCAGGAGATAAACGGAAGAATTGCCGCCGTGAGAAAAAGGCTGGGGAAAGACCTTGTCATCCTTGCCCATTATTACCAGAACATAAACATCGTGCGCGCCGCCGACTTTGTCGGTGATTCGCTTCAACTCGCCCAGAGTGCATCGCGTCAGACAGACGCAAAGTACATCGTGTTCTGCGCCGTCTCCTTCATGGCGGAGATGGCGCGTATGCTCTGCCAGCCGCACCAGAAGGTCTTTCATCCCGACCTCGCCGCGAAATGCCCCCTTGCCGAAATGGCGGTGATCAGCGATGTCGAGAGGGCATGGGAGTTCCTCAAGGGGACGGGCAGGCGCGTCATACCCGTTGTGTACGTGAACTCGCGCGCAGACCTCAAGGCCTTCTGCGGGAAAAATGGGGGCTTCGTCTGCACGTCCGCGAACGCCGGAAAGGCGATGGATTTCGTCCTGTCGCAGGGCGCGGTCCCGCTTTTTTTCCCCGACGAGAACCTCGGGCGGAACACCGCACACACGCTGGGTATAAAGGATGACGAGATGTTCCTGTGGGAACCGTATACGGACATGCCCAAAACGGATCCCTCGCCCATCGCCGGCAAAAAGGTCATCCTCTGGCGCGGCTTCTGCTACGTCCACGTCGCCTTCAAACCGTCCGATATAGACGATGTCAAAAGAACGCACGGCAACGATATCAAGATCATCGTCCACCCGGAATGCGTGCCCGCGGTCGTTCAGCGGTCGGATTACGTCGGGTCGACAAGCTTCATCAAAAGCACGGTCGAGGCCGCGCCGCCGGGCTCCAGGTGGGCCATCGGGACCGAGATAAATTTTGTCAACCGCCTCAGGGACGACCACCCCGACAAACTGATCGTGCCCCTGAAGGAGTGGGGATGCCGGGAAATGGCCAGGGTCACCCCCTTGAGATTTCTCGAGGTCCTCGAGAACATCGTTAACGGCAAGCCTCAGCCCGAGGTCGCCGTTGATCCGGATCACGCAAAATATGCTAAAATTGCTCTAGAAAGGATGCTCGCGATAACCTGATGAAGACGGACGGAAAATATTATTGTGATGTGCTGATAATCGGCTCCGGCATTGCGGGGCTGTCGTGCGCCATAACGGCAGCCGACCTCGGGCTCGACGTGATCATCGTCAACAAGGAATCGTCGATCCAGGAATCGAACACGAACTATGCCCAGGGGGGTATCGTCGCGCGGGGCCTCGAAGATTCCCCCGAGCTCCTTTCCGACGATATCATGCAGGCCGGCGACGGGATATCGAACCCCGAGGCCGTTAAGATCGTTGCCTACGAGGGCCCGGGCATGGTTGAAGATTTCCTCGTCAAGAAGGTCGGGGTGCCCTTTTCCCGTACCGGCGACGATGAATTCGAGTATGCACGTGAAGGCTGCCATTCACGCAGAAGGATCCTCCATTCGAAAGACTCGACAGGCAGGGCGATCGAAACCTCGCTGGTCGGCAAGCTGGGAGAATACAAGAACATCCGCGCTTATTCCGACCATACCGCGATAGACCTCCTGACGATACCGCACAACTCGACGAACCCGATCGCGCTCTACAGGGAGCCCCAGTGCATCGGCGCATATGTCCTCAACAACAAGACGGGTAATGTCGAGCGGTTCTTTTCATCGTACACAGTTCTTGCCACGGGCGGCCTCGGACGGATATACCAGCATACGACGAACCCCCCGATCGCGACAGGCGACGGCTTCGCCATGGCGGACCGCGCGGGTGCACGGCTCATCAACATGGAATACATACAATTCCACCCCACGACGCTTTTCCACAAGGACGCCGACGGTTTCCTCATCTCGGAGGCCCTGCGCGGGGAAGGGGCACGGCTTAAAACGAAGGACGGCGTCCCGTTCATGGCGAAATACTCCGAGCTCGGTGACCTTGCGCCGAGGGACGAGGTGTGCCGCGCGATGTACGAGGAGATGATAAAACGCGGGGATTCCTATGTATATCTCGACATCGCCTCGTACACCGAGATCAATGTCAAGAAACGCTTTCCGATGATCTATGAGAAATGCCTTGCCTTCGATATCGATATCCAGAAGGTCCCGATCCCCGTCGTCCCCGCCGCTCATTTCAGCTGCGGGGGTGTGCAGGTCGACACGTGGGGAAAGACATCGCTCAAGTGCCTGTACGCCGCCGGCGAGGTCGCTGCAACGGGCCTTCACGGGGCGAACAGGCTCGCGTCCACATCCCTTCTCGAGGGCCTCGTGTGGGGAATACGCTCCGCGAAGGACATCGCCGGGAATTTCAACGGGAACAGACCGTACAAGGAATTCGACATACCCCCGTGGCAGTTCCCGGAAAGGACGGAAGAGACCGACCCCGCACTGATACAGCAGGACTGGGTGAGCATAAAATCGACGATGTGGAACTATGTCGGTATCATTCGAACGACAAGAAGGCTTGAGCGCGCCCGCGCCGACATCGGGTACCTGAAGAGCCGCGTCGATGATTTTTACCGCAGGGCCCAGCTCGTACCGATGGTCATCGACCTGCGCAACGGTGTGCGGACCGCCCGGATCGTCGCCGAGGCCGCCCTGAAGAACAACGTCAGCCGCGGGTCACATTTTATAAAATAGATAAAAACAGGCTATGGGCGATGGGCTATAGGCGATGGGGATTTTCCTCTTGCCTGTAGCCTATTACCTATTGCCCGTCTTTTCACTATCCTGCTTCATTTGGGGGAGGGGCGGGTCATCTCGGCTATCGTCGAGAGGAATGCCCTGTAATTGGCCTCTTCCGTTTCACGGGCGCTGGCGAAGTATGTTATCCTGAGCTTCATGAAGAGGCCGCGGTATCCCGTAAGGTAAAGGTGGGATATTAGTTTTATGTTGTTCTGCTCGTAGGTCAGCAGGCTGTGGAGATATTTCACGCGCCCGACAGGCACCGTTTCTTTCCGGACGAGGAACGATACACTCTTATAGGTTCCCTGTTTTTCCATTGCCACGATGTCGGTCAATGCCTGCTCGAATTCTTTGCCCGCTGCCGGCGAGGATGCCCCCTCGGGGACAGGGCCCTGTGTCAGATCGTAGAGAAAGATGTCCGCCCGCATCGCTTCCGTGCGGTAGGAGATGCCGGTGCCGAGCCCGGCATAGAGAGGTTCATAATCGGTCACCCGGACAAGTTTCAGCGCGGCGATCGCATCCGGGAAAAGGAGGCCGGCCTTCTGGTGCCGGTAGGGCTCCGCGGCAGCGCTTATGGCGATCAGGAGCGCCAATACGGTGACAATGGCCGTCAAACCCCATATTTTTCTCATAGTATTCCCTCGCTACGAAACAGCGTTTTGCGCCTGCAATGCCTCGTGCGTACGTATTATTTCCTTCTTGAGCTTTTCGACGAGGTCCTCCGGCTTTGCGACCAGCCTGAAAACAACCGTCTTGTTGTCCTTCCGGAGGACCATGACCTTTCCGAACCCCATCATCACGCCGAGGGCGGGCTTGAAAAAATCGGCGCCCGCGAGCTCGGTGTAGGGCATCTCATAAAGACGCGTGAAGGGAAAACCTATCCTGACAACCAGCTTTGAATCCGTCAGAACGAACTCGGACATCCGGAGATTGCGTATGGAGAGTATGCCCCACCCCACCGCAACAGCCAGCATGATAAGCGCCGGGATGGTCCGCGTGCGAACGGACACTCCCCCTACGATGAACAGCATCGCAGGCCCAAAAAGCGCAGCCCAGTGCACCGTTGTACGGTACACCACGTTCTCGGCCTTGTCAGGTGAATCCCCGGATCCTGTCATTTTCTCTTCCATGATAAAAAATCTTCTAACCCGGAACCCGGAACGCAGAACGTGGAACGCCCCTAGCTTCCGCAGTCTGCGGGATCGCCCTGCAGCTTTGCAAGGGCGTGCGGGATGGCCTTTATCACGAAACCGAGATTTTCCACGGCGGCCCTTTCACTGCCGGGGAGGTTAATGATGATGCTGGTGCCGCGGATGCCGCAGACGGCCCGTGATATGATCGCGTGGGGCGTTATCCTGTAGCTCTCGGAGCGCATCACCTCGGCAAAACCGGGCAGGTCGCGATCGATCACCATGCGGGTCGCCTCGGGGGTCACGTCCCGCGGGGACAGTCCCGTTCCCCCCGTTGTTATCACAACATCCGTTTTTTCGTCATCCACCGCGCGCTTCAGCATACCGGCGATCCCGTCGGTCTCGTCAGGCACAATAACAATATCATTCACGATAAAGCCCTGCTCCTCCATCATTTTCTTCAAGGCGGGCCCGCTCGTATCGACCCTCTCACCGCGGGAGCCCTTATCGCTGACCGTTATTATCCTGGCCCTGTATGTCATTGCGCAACCTCCAGGTCATCCCCCGTGGAGACATTCCCCTCCGTCAACACTTCCGTGAAAATCCCCTCATACTTTCTTTTTCGTTCCTTTCCTTGTGTATGTCCCGCTCTTGCCGCCGCTCTTTTGAACAAGGTAAAAGGGGCCGAGTTCGATGCCCTTGTCAACCGCCTTGCACATATCGTATATCGTGAGGCCGGCCACCGCCGCGCACGTCATCGCCTCCATCTCCACGCCCGTCTGGCCTTTTGTCCGTACCGTCGATGTGATGGTGACCCTGTGCTGTTGATCATCAAGATCGTACGCGACATCGATGTGGGTGATCGCAAGAGGGTGGCACAGCGGTATCAGTTCGTGGGTCTTCTTTGCGGCCATGATCCCGGCAATCTTTGCCACGGTGAATATGTCACCCTTCGGCCCCTGCCCGCCCCTGATAAGGTCATACGTCTGCCGGGACATCGTCACCGCCCCCCGGGCGACCGCCTCCCGCTCCGTCTCCTTTTTCAACGTCACATCAACCATCCGCGCATTCCCGTCACTATCAACATGGCTCAACTTCCCCATCGCCACCCCCCGGATCTTTTATTAACGTAGAACGTAGAACCTGGAACGCGGAACCTTTTCATCAGCCGCCAATATCCCTCAACGTCCTCTGGCATTTCCTGATAGAGCCCATTTCAAGCTTTCTTTCAGGTTTCACCTTGACGACGTCACGGATGAAGGCCCTGATCGCGTCGTCGCCGCTTCCCGACCTGAACAACGATTTTACATTATATTCCACGTCGGAAAAAAGGCACGGGCGTATCATGCCGCGGGATGTCAAACGGATCCTGTTGCATTCGGAGCATATGTGGGACGAGACGGGGCTTATAAAACCGATCCTGCCCGGTCCGCCTCGTATGTCGTACACCTTTGCCGGGCCCCTGTTGGTTTTCAGTGAGGGGACAAGTTCGAACTCACGCCTGATCACCTCTTCGATCTGCTTCGACGTGATGATGTCCGTGCCCTTCCATAAAGAAGTATCCCCGAAAGGCATAAATTCGATGAACCGGATCTCGTGGTCCCATTTCCGGGCAATCTTGACGAAATCGAGTATCTCGTCATCGTTGAAGCCCTTGATAATGACGGTGTTTATCTTGATAGGATTCAAACCCGCGTACGATACCTTCTTGATACTGTCGATCACCCGGTCAAAAGCGTCGATGCAGGTGATCCACTCGAACCTGTCTTTCCTCAAGGTATCGAGGCTGATATTGATCCTCTTGAGGCCGGCATCTTTCAGCTCCTCTATATTGTCCGCAAGGAGCACGGCGTTCGTCGTAAGGCTGATATCCCTGATCCCCTCTATGGCCCAAAGTTCCCTTATGAGATACGGCAGCCCTTTTCTCGTCAGCGGCTCGCCGCCGGTGAGACGGACCTTGTTCACTCCCATAGCCGCGCATATCCTGACGAAACGGATGATCTCTTCGTAGGTCAGCACCTCGGCATGCGGTATGAACGGAAAATCACCGTCAACACAGTACCGGCACCGCAGGTTGCACCTGTCGGTGACAGAGATCCGGACATAGTCTATAACCCGGTTGTAATCGTCAATGAGCTTCGACATCATATGAATATAACCATCTCCTGCCCCTGAATCCACGGTCTTTGCCGGTGCACCCGGAATGACCGCGGATAACGGCATTACGCAAGGCACTCTATAATACCATAACGGTGATAGTTTTTCCTTCTTTATCCCCCTTGTTAATTTGACAAAAAACGGGTATCATAGCAGATAAGATGACACCAAAACGTATTATACTCGTCGATTTCGAGAACATTCAGAGGCTCGATTTTGACAACATGGACATATCGAACACGAACCTGGCGATATTCGTCGGGAAATCGCAGAACAAGATCCCGTTCTCGCTCGTCGAAAAGGCGCAGTCGTTCGGTGAACGCCTTGTCTGGATCAAGATAGCGGGGGACGGCAAGAACAATCTTGACTTCCATCTCGCCTTCGAGCTCGGAAGGCTCTGCGAGCGCATGGAGAAAGACGTAGAACTGATCATACTGTCAAAAGACAGCGGATACGATTCGCTCATCCGGTACGTCAACGAGATCGGCATCAAAACGCGCAGAATCGCCAATCCCGCCGAGCTGTCGGATAACACGAAGCCCCTGCCGTCTTCGAACTACACGAAGTATATCGTGAACAACCTCACGAAGATAGACGGCCAGAAACGTCCCCGCACGGTGAGGACCCTGAGAAAGCATATAGAATCGCTTCTGCGTGATAAGGCCGGTGCGAGCGAAATAGACGCCATCCTCGAAGAGATGTTCATCAGGGGCCTGCTCGCCGAAATAAATAACCGGCTGAAATACACATTCGATGCATCCGAAATATCTCAAGGCTCCGCGCCCTAGCCGACAACTCCATTCTTTGCACGGGGGAGAACCGATGCAGAAGACAAGGCATAACCTTGCTCCGCTGATGATCGTCATCGCGGCAATGGTGCTGACACTGGCGCCGTCATGGAGCACGGCCGGGGAACAGGAGTTCTTTGCCCTCGGAAATTACAACCTTGGATCGGGAAAAGCGATCAAGGATTGCGCCCTGGGCTTCAGGACATACGGGACCCTGAACAGTGCGCGATCGAACGCGGTCCTGTTCCCGACATGGTACGGCGGGACATCTGCGGAACTCGAGGCCTTCATCGGGCCGGGAAAGATGCTCGACACCACCCGCTATTTCGTGATAGCGGTTGATTCGTTCGGCAACGGGGTATCGTCCTCACCCTCAAACAGTCCGGGCCAGAAAGGAAGGTCATTCCCTCAATTCACGATCGAAGACATGGTCAGGGCCCAGCATCGCCTTGCGGCGGAAAAATACGGCATACAGCGCCTCCATGCCGTCATAGGCGTCTCGATGGGCGGCATGCAGGCATTCCAATGGGCAGCCGCATACCCCGGCGCGGCCCGCAAGATCGTCGCCATAACCGGTACCCCGCGCCCTACCGCCTACGACCGTCTCTTTTTTCAGACACTGCTTACCGCACTCGAAGGGAGCCGCACGCAGGAAGGCTGGGATGCCGTGTCCCTGGGCACCGTCGCAGGGCTCAACGCAATGGCATCCAATACCCCGGCGCGCTTCAACGCGCTCTGCAGCCGGGAGAACCTGGCATCACAGATAAACAGAGAACGCGATGGTCTCAAGAAAAAGGACCCTCTTGACCTCGCATGGCAGGTAAAGGCCCTGCTCAGGCACGACATATATGCCCTGCCCGGAGCACCGGCCAACCTTGCCCGCCTCGACCGTTCATCGATGCTGACCGTTATATCGAAACAGGACGTCATGGTAAACCCGCAACCCGCGATGGAATTCGCAGCGTCAACCAGGACCGGGTCGGTCGTTTTCGACAGCGATTGCGGCCATTACATCTTCCAGTGCGAGTACGCAACGATCACGGCGCTGGTGTCGGAATTCCTGGATAAATAAATTGAATCCGTAAGGCGTCAGGCGTAAGTCGTGAAAAAACCAAGAAACCTTGGATCCCGGCGTCAAGCGCCGGAATGACGGACACGGGATAGAAGCCTTTCGCCTTACGCTTTCTGTGATTTTTTCCCGATAACCATAATGGTCTGCCCTTCTGCCTGGTCGAGGACCATACCCGTCCAATCGATGGATATGGTCTTCCCGTCGGGGCCCGCAGTTTCAAGCCTTACGGGATCGAGGCTCTTTTTGCGCTCAAGGACCACATCCAGGAACTGGTTGAACAGGCGGGCACCTCTTTCATCGAACATTTCCTGCATCCGGCGGCCGATCAGGTCCCGCGGACGATCGAGGCCGAGCATTTCGTAGGCTGCCGCATTGGCAAATATGATACGGCCCTCGTTGAGGGTGAGGACCGCATCCGGAAGCATCTCGATCAGCTGGCGGTAACGTTTTTCGCTTTGCAGCAGCGCCTCCTCGACCCGCTTGCGGTCCGTGATATCGTCGACGATAGACACAACCTCCGCCATCTTCCCTTTTTCATTCTTCAACGGCGTGCTGTTGACGCTCACGATGACGGTCGATCCGTCTTTCTTGACCATTTCGTACTGCTTGTCATACGATGCCCCTTTCTTGATCACCTCTCTGACCGTCTGATGGACCCTGGGAAGATCATGCGGGTGAAAAAGGGCGGCGATGGGTTTTCCGATGATCTCGTCCTTCTCGTATCCGAGAACGTCCCTGATCTTCGCATTGCAGTCGACAATGGTCCCTTTTTTATCAATGGTCGCTATCAGGTTGGCCACCGATTCGAAGATGGAAAGATAATTGTGCTCGCTTGCCCTGAGAGCTTCGCCTCCGCGCCTGAGCATCTCTTTCAGCTTTTTGTGGTCCTTGATAAGTTCAAGAAGGTGCTCGGCGTTGAGGGTTTTTATTTCCTCATTTGGCATTATTGATGGATCGGGGAACAAGAAATTTTCGTATATTTCATCTCCGATAATAAGGGACGGGAAGACGGCAAGAACATGAAAAAGGGCCTCAGGAGAGATCCTTGCGATGCAATACATAAATACGGCAACAGAGCGTTCACTGACGACAGGGCCGAGATCGTTCGAAATGTGCGAAAACCATCTCTTACCGATCTTCCTCAAGCTCTCCGTATCGTCGACGGCGACACGAACGATCTCGGAAGCGCCTTCGGGCCCGCATACACCCTTGAAAACCCCGCCGACCGTCTGCCCTTCCCTGCTCGCCAGGAACAGCCTTCCTGTCTTCCGCGCTTCTTCTATGTCTATGCCATTCTCACGGAGCAAGCCGACGAAAGTGTGATCGTTATGATCCGTATCGACATAAAGATTCTTTTCGTTCCTGTCGAATCCCTGCTTGAAGTATGAATACAAAAAGAGGTCGGCTTCCTCTTTTTTTGCATAAAGGTAGCAGTAATTTTCTCCGGGTTTTAATAACCGTAATTTCGGCATCGGGTTACCTTAGCTCACAGTAATCACCGCATTCTGCTTACATATTATACACTTTTTAGCACATTGTGAGTTTTTTTTCTTAAAAATTGGCGCACTAGGGCCTGGAATGAAACCATTACATAAAGCGTAGGTTGTAAGTGGAATGCCGTAAAACGTAAATCGGAGATCTTTTAACTTCTTGCGTTTTAAGTTTTACGAGATTTACCGGAGCATCCAGTGGACAGATGCAGCACAGATGATGGCGAGCGCCGCAAGAACAGTGAGGATCGTCGGCCATTCCCACCGGCCCATCTTCACTATTTCGTGCCAATCACAATGCGTGCAGTAAAAGACCTTCCGGCCCGCATATTTGAGCACCCAATCCAGGGGACGGGCCCTGTAACTCCTCTTCACTTCGTGCCCGCATTCAGGACATTTCAGAGACGTGAGCGCCTGCCTCAAATAGAGCGGGCCCATGTCCGAGACGGACCGGGTTGCATCGTACTGCATCAGGTCCCTGTATTGGGTGTGGTCGGCGATAAAATCGATATCCTTGAGCCCTCTGTGCCTTTCATCAACAGAGATGCGGAGACTGCCTTTTGTGATTTTCGAGATTGCCTGCTGACCCATGAACACCCCCCGATGTTCAAGAAATATTCATGCGGTGCAACGACCGCCAGATACTGATAAAAGCTTTATATAATGCCGAAGGCGGGATTTGAACCCGCACGAGTCTCCCCGCCACCCCCTCAAGATGGTGTGTCTGCCAATTCCACCACTTCGGCATTGTTGATCATTTCGTTCCCTGCTGGGGAGCTGCCGGTTGAGCCGGCACAGGTGCACTCTGCTCGGTCTGAGCGGGCACGGCCCTTACAGTGCTCCCTTTATGACTGTATGTATACGCAAGAACCAGGCTTGTCACCATAAAAACAACGGCCCCTATCGTCGTCAATTTCGTCATGAACCCGGACGATCCGGAACTGCCGAAAAGCGTCTGGCTCGAGCCTCCGCCGAACGCGGCGCCGATGTCCGACCCGCGGCCGGTCTGCAGCAATACGATCAGAATGAGACCGATCGCCATAATGACGTGAATTATCCCGATTACTATTGTCATGTATTTCTCTCCAATGCGCGGCTTATTATACCAAGAAAGTTCCCGGATTTCAAGGATGCACCGCCAACAAGTGCACCATTTATATCTTTCATGGCAATTAATTCGCCGAAATTATCTGCCGTGACGGAGCCGCCGTAGAGAATTCTCGTCTCCACAGCGGGGCTGCCGTAAACATCGGAGAGAATATTTCTAATAAATTCATGTACTTCTTCAGCTTCTACGGGTGTGGCATTTTTCCCCGTGCCAATCGCCCAGACGGGTTCATATGCAATGGTGACATGCGCAAGGTCGTTTATGCCGGCAAGGGCTTTTTTCACCTGGATGCCGACAACGAACTCCGTTATCCCCGCTTCACGCTCCTCGTCCGTCTCCCCGACACAGATTATGGGTTTCAGGCCGGCGGCGAGGCATTTCTTCACCTTCAGGTTTACGTTCCCGTCCGTTTCGTGAAAATATTTCCGCCTCTCCGAATGCCCTATGATCGCATATGTGCAGCCCGCGTCCCTGAGCATGGCCGCAGATATCTCGCCCGTATAGGCCCCCTTGTCCTCAAAAAAGATATTCTGGGAGGCAAGAGTAACGGGACTTCCTTTTATGACGTCGTAGACGCTCCTGAGGACGGTAAAAGACGGCGCGAGGACCACCTCTCCTCTTCCCGCTATATCCGGCAGGCCGGCAATTATCTCTTGCGCGAGCGCCACCCCTTCCGCCGCGGTATTGTTCATCTTCCAGTTCCCGGCTACCATCCACGTCGTCATTTTACCCTCCACAGCGCTCAAGCGCATCGACGGCGGGCATCGTTTTGCCTTCGAGCAGTTCAAGGAAGGCCCCGCCTCCGGTGGAAATGTACGAAATCTTATCGCTCACGCCTGCCTTGTGCACGGCCGAATCCGTATCGCCTCCGCCAATGATGGAAAGCGCCCCGGATGCGGCGACATCCCGCGCCAGCCCGAAGGTCCCCTTGCTGAAAGGCTCGAGCTCAAACATGCCCATCGGGCCGTTCCAGACGATCGTCTTCGCCTCCCTGACCGCGTCGCCGAAGATCTTTTGCGTGGCGGGCCCTATGTCAAGGCCCATCCAATCGGCTGGTATGCTGTCAACGGAGCATGTATTGACGCTGGCGCCGGCCTCGGCTTTATCCGCGACCACGCAATCGACGGGCAGAAGTATCCTGACATTCTTCGATCCCGCTTTCTCCATGATGCTTTTTGCCTTGTCGAGCATGTCGGGCTCGCAGATCGACCTGCCGATCTCCTTGCCCATAGCCCTCAGGAATGTGAACGCCATGCCGCCGCCGATTATCAGCATATTGACCGTATCGACGAGGTTCTCGAGGACACCGATCTTGTCGGAGACCTTGGCGCCGCCGATAATGGCGGCCAGCGGTCTTTGCGGGTCTTTCATGGCCCTGTTGAAATAATCGATCTCGTCCTTGAGGAGAAAACCTGCGGCGCAGGCCTTGACGGCTTCCGTGATCGCCGAATTGGATGCGGCCTTCCTGTGGGCGACCGCAAAGGCGTCATCGATATAGACATCCGCCAGCCCGGCAAGCTGCCGGGCAAAATCCGGGTCGTTCTTTTCGTCGCCTATGTGGAACCTCAAATTCTCAAGCAGGATGACATCGCCCGGCTTCATCGCGTCAACGGCCTTCTGCGCCTTCTCACCGACACAGTCATCGACGAACGGGACCTCTTTTCCCAGGAGCCCCGAGAGGATCGCGGCGCACGGCTTGAGGGTCAGTTTGTCGACCCTCTGCCCCTTCGGGCGGCCCATATGGGAAATAAGGACCAGCTTCGCACCTTTCTCCATGCAATATCTGATGGTGCGAAGGTGGGCCTTGATCCTCGTCGTATCCGTGACATTGCCGCCCGCGTCGACGGGTACGTTAAAATCAACACGCATCAACACTCTCTTTCCCGAGATATCAACTTGATCGATCGAATTCATAGCGTCAGCTCCTTCCTGTACGAGTGTGTCATTTCATTACGAACGAGAGAAGATCGAACATGCGGTTGGAAAAACCCCATTCGTTGTCGTACCAGGAAAGCACCTTTATCATGTTCCCGCCTATCACGGTCGTGTTTTCCATGTCCACGATGGACGAATGGGTATTGCCGTTAAAATCCTTCGAGACAAGAGGCTCGTCACAGCAGGCGAGGATGCCCTTCATGGGCCCGTCTGCATATTCCCTGAACTTCTTGTTTATATCTTCCTTGCTGGCCTTTGTCGAAAGCGTCGCGACGAAGTCAACGAGCGACACGTTGGGTGTCGGGACGCGTATCGCAAGACCGTCCAGTTTCCCTTTCATTTCCGGGATGACCTCTGCAATTGCCCGTGCAGCACCCGTCGTCGTCGGGATCATCGACAGTGCGGCGGCGCGCGCCCTGCGAAGGTCTTTATGGGGCTCGTCGAGGACGACCTGGTCGTTCGTGAACGAGTGTATGGTCGTCATCAGGCCGTATTCAATGCCGAACTCCTTCTGGAGTATCTTGACAACCGGAGCAAGGCAATTGGTCGTGCACGACCCCATCGAGATGACATGATGCTTCGTTTTATCGTAGACCTCTTCGTTGACACCGAGAACGAACGTTACGTCGGGCCCTTTTGCCGGTGCCGATATAATGACCTTTTTCGCTCCCGCCTTGAGGTGCCGCTCGGCGCCTGCACGATCGGTGAATTTCCCGGTGCTCTCAAGGACAACGTCGATGCCGAGGTCCTTCCAAGGGAGGGACTCCGGCTCTTTCATCGCATACGCCTTGATCTCTTTGCCGTCAATGACGATAGAGTTGTCGGTATACCTGACTTCATTTTGCATGATTCCATGGACTGAATCATATTTCAGCAAATGAGCGAGGGTTTTGGGGTCCGTAAGATCATTCACAGCCACGAATTCAACATCTTTTTTATTAAACCCGGCCCGCAGGACAAGTCTGCCGATCCTTCCAAAACCGTTGATTGCGATCTTTACGGACATAAACGACCTCCCCTTCTTTTTTTATCAATAGTAATCAAAAGGGACTATCATGTCAACTCATTAAAATAGGCTATGGGCTATGGGCTATGGGCTATGGGGAAAGATGGAAAGATCAGGCGATGGGCGATGGGCTATTGCCTTATCTTTTTCAGCGTTTTGATTCCGCCGATCACGTAGTGGGTTCCGGAGATGATGGTTGCGAGGGTGGTTGCTATGAAAAATACCGCAGCGTACTGGCGGGGCGCAGCGCCGTCCGTGGACCATGCCCAGAGGACGTATACGATGGTGACGATCTGCAGGGCCGTCGTTATCTTGCCGAAGATCGTCGGCCTCGGTCTTACGTTGCTGACATACCGGCGGAGGACCAGGAACCCGCCGGCGATGACGATGTCCCTGCCGAGGACGAGCGCCGTGAGCCACAGCGGGATGACGTCGACGATGTAGAGCATCACGAATGCGGCGACGAGCATGGTCTTGTCGGCGATGGGGTCAAGGTATGCCCCCAGCTCCGTCTTCCAGTCCATGACCCGCGCGATGAAGCCGTCGAGCAGGTCGCTTATCCCCTGGATGATAAAAAGGTACAGGGCGAGGCGCATCCTGCCCTGGTAAACGGCATAAACAAAATAGAACGTGATGAAAAAACGGAGTATGGAAATTGTATTCGGGAGATTTATGGCCTGCGCGGGGTTATCTCTCATAGTCCTGGTAATAGTTCCTGAACGTGGCGCACCTGTCGATGAAGCTCAGCGTCACCGTATCCTGCGGCCCGTTGCGCTGCTTCCCGATGATGACCTCGGCTATGCCCTTGTTGTCGTCCCTGTCCTTATGGTACACCTCATCGCGGTAGATGAAGAGTATCACGTCCGCATCCTGCTCGATCGCCCCCGATTCCCTGAGGTCTGAAAGGCGGGGCCTCTTGTTTTCCTTTTCGCGCGTCTCCGGGGCCCTGTTGAGCTGGGAGATCGCGATCACGGGGATATTGAGCTCCTTCGCAAGCGCTTTCAGGAACCGGGAGATCTCGGATATCTCCTGCTCGCGCCGGTCCGTACCCGTCCTGCCCCGCATCAGCTGGAGGTAATCGACCACAACGAGGCCGATGTCATGCTCTTTTTTCAGCCGGCGCGCCCGGGCCCGCAATTCCATGACCGTAAGGGCGGGCGAATCATCGATGAACATCCGCGCCTCGGTCAGCTTTCCGGCGGCAGCGGCCAGTTTCGGCCATTCCTCTCCGGAGAATGTCCCGGTACGGAGCTTGGAATGATCGATCTCCGATTCCGAGCTCAGAAGCCGCGTGACAAGCTGCTCCTTCGACATTTCCATCGAGAATATCCCGACGGGCACGGGGTTTTCATGCAATGTCGAGACATACTGGGCCACGTTCATGGAAAACGCCGTTTTGCCCATGCTGGGCCTTCCCGCGACAATGATAAGGTCTGACGGCTGGAGACCGCTTGTCAGCCTGTCGAGGTCCGAAAAACCCGTGGGGACCCCCGTCACGGACTGTTTCTTCTTGTAAAGCCTTTCTATCAGCTTGATGCTGTCGTGAATGAAATCTCCGATGGGCAGATAGGTCTTCTTGAGCTTGTTCTCCGACACTTCAAAGATAAGCTTTTCCGCTTCGTCGATGTATGTATCGATGTCCTTTTCGGCGTCGTAGCCTTTTTCGATGATCTCAGTGGCCGCCTTCATGAGCGACCTGACGAGGGATTTCTCCCTGACGATCTTTGCGTAATAAGCAATGTTCGCTGCGGACGGCATGAGGTCGACGAGCGTGTTGAGGTAGGTTATGCCGCCTAAGGGTTCGAGAAGGCCCCGGTCCCTGGCGAGATTGCTTACGGTTATAAGGTCGATCGCATCATTCCTTTCGGAAAGATGGACCATGAGTTCATATATCTTGCCGTGGGCGTCGCGATAAAAATCGGATGGCGCGACAAT
The DNA here is from genome assembly GCA_937862865.1 of uncultured Pseudomonadota bacterium. Taxonomy (GTDB): domain Bacteria; phylum Desulfobacterota; class Syntrophorhabdia; order Syntrophorhabdales; family Syntrophorhabdaceae; genus Delta-02. Next base: position 16,428 of record CALMFJ010000090.1, read on the forward strand.
GTCAGTGACTTTGTTGATCGCTTCCGGATCGACGAGAAGACCGCCGAGCAGCGATTGCTCAACCTCTATGTTTTGAGGGGGGACCCGCAATGTTGAAGCGGGGTCTTTCGCGTCCCTGACATTTTTGATGATCCGGGGCATTTAAGCCTCTTCTTTTTCCACCTCGATCCTGACCTCAGCATTGACCTCAGGCTGAAGATGGATAACAACCGTGTGCCCGCCTGTTGTCTTGATCGCCTCTTCCAGACGGACCAGTTTTTTGTCGATCTCTACCCCCGTGGAGGCCTTGACCGCTTCAACAATGTCTTTGTGGGTTACGGAGCCGAACAGCCTCCCGTCCTCACCGGCCTTCTTCCTGACGGTCAGCGTGATCTCCTGGAGCCTCGCCTTGAGCTCCTCGGCAGTCTGGAGATCGCGGGCCTTCTTATTCGAAACGCTCCGGACGATATTTTCGAAGCGCACTACGTTCCCCTGTGAGGCGGGGATGGCAAGGCCCCGGGGCACCAGGAAGTTCCGCCCGTAACCATCCCGGACGCTGACGGTATCGCCTTTTTTCCCCGTACCCTGGACATCTTCGATAAGTATAACCTTCATCACGCGCCTCCGTTATTTCAGTAATGTGGTAAAGGGCAGAAAGGCAATGTGCCGGGCCATCTTTATCGCCTCTTTCAGCTTGCGCTGATGGTTCGCACAGGTACCCGTCATCCTTCTGGGCATGATCTTGCCTCTTTCCGTGATGAATGACTTCAGGAGCTTGGGATCTTTATAATCGATAGCCAGATTGGAATCCTGGCAGAATCTGCAAACCCGTCTTCTCACATAGACCCTTTTCTTCGGTGAATCCGACCGTGTGGTCCTCATTGGCCTTGGCATCTATCTATTCCTCCATCCAAAAAATTTTATGTGCTTCGAGTTTCACTATCTCCCTGGCGGGCAGTTTTTTACGGATAAGCATGCCCGAAACCATCACGCCGGCCCCGACCGCCGCATCGACGTACGGCCCGGAAGAGTCTCCCCGGCATTCAACATCGATGAGGAAATCGCCATCCGTGACCCGAAGGGGAAAAAGCATGAATTTATCCCCCCGGGGGGTGTAGACGATCTCGGGCCTTTTCTCGACCCTTCCCGTCATAAAGACCCTGTTCATTAAAACTCGCCTTCGAGCTCGTCAAAGACGACCGCGTCGGGCGGTTTTTTCGGGCCTTCGCTCGCGCTGTCAACGACCACGAACATATGCCGCAGAACAGGGTCGAGCGTCCTGTAGAACCTCGACATCGGCGCCACCGAATTTTCATCCATATCAAGCAGGAAAAAGAAGTAATGGCCCCTGTCTTTTTTCTTTATAGGATAAGCGAGCTTTCTCACCGCCCAGTCATCCAGCTTCACAATCGCTGCGCCAGCTTTCTCCAGGTTTCCCTGGATCCTCTTCATGAGATCATCTTCTTCTTCTTTTGCGAGGTCAGGGCTGAGCACAACAATATTCTCATATCTTCCCACGATCTACTCTCCTTTCACTCAAGACTTTTGATGTGCTGCTACTGTGCCTTTATCAACTTTAACGCGAACTTTCTCGGCAATTTCTATCGTTACGCTGTCGTCGGAAATTCCCGTTATTGTACCATACAAACCACCCGATGTGATAATTTTATCTCCCTTCTTCAGGTTCTCGAGAAACGCCTTGTGCTGCTTGGCCCTTTTCTGCTGAGGACGGATAAGAATGAAGTAAAAAATGGCAAAAACTGCCGCGATAAAGACGAGCGACATATAGCTGCCACCCCCCTGGCCGCCGCCGGCGGCGGGATTGTTACCCATTGCATGCGCTATACCTGTCATCCGATTCACCTCCTTCGTAACGTGACTTAAAATCGTGATAAAAAGACCCGAACGTGCCGTTCTTTACGGCCTCACGGACCTTCTTCATGAGCTCCATATAAAAATGGACATTATGGACCGTATTCAGGTAAAAGCTGGTCAATTCGTGCGAGACGACGAGATGCCGCAAGTAGGCCCGCGAATATGTCCTGCACGTATAGCACGAACAGTCGTCGTCGATCGGCCCGTTATCCTCGGCAAAGCGGGCGTTCTTTATGTTTATCCTGCCGTCCCAGGTGAACAGGCTGCCGTTTCGGGCAAACCGGGTCGGGATAATGCAGTCGAACATGTCGATGCCTCTTTTGACGCCTTCGAGGAGGTCTTCCGGCAGGCCGATGCCCATCATATAGCGCGGCTTGTCGGCAGGCATGAGGTCGATCACCGTGTCGGCCATGTCCCACATGAGGCTTTTCGGCTCGCCCACGCTCAAGCCCCCGATGGCGAAGCCGTCGAAGTCGAGCGCAAGTATGTCGTGGGCGGACCGCACCCTCAGTTCAGGGTAGAAACCGCCCTGGATGATCCCGAAGAGCTTCTGCGGGCCGTCTGCCTTCGCTTCAAGGCACCGCCTTGCCCAGCGCGTCGTCAACTCGACCGAATCGCGCGTGTATTCAAATGTCGACGGATAGGACACACACTCATCGAGGCACATTGCCACGTCGGCCCCGATATTCTCCTGCACGCGGACCATCTTTTCCGGTGTGAGGAAGTGGCGCGAGCCGTCAATATGCGATTGGAAGAGAACGCCGTCCTCTTTTATCTCGCGCAGGACACCGAGGCTGAATATCTGGTAGCCCCCGCTGTCGGTCAGGATGGCCCCGTCCCAACCGGAGAACCGGTGGAGCCCGCCCATTCTCTTGATCAGCTCGTCACCGGGCCGCAGGTAGAGATGGTACGCGTTCGACAGGATCATTGTGACGCCCAGCTCACCAAGCTGGCGGTGGTTCATCGCCTTGACGACACCCTGCGTGCCGACAGGCATGAAGACGGGGGTATCCACCTGGCCGTGGCCGGTCAGAAGCCTCCCCGAACGGGCTTTCCCGTCGTTATGGTCTATCTCTATCGCCTTCATGATATGAACATTGCATCCCCGTAGCTGTAAAACCTGTATCCCCCGGTTATCGCCTCTTCATAGGCCTTCCTCAGCGCGTCGGCCCCCATGAAGGCGGCAACGAGCATGAGAGGGGTCGAACGGGGAAGGTGAAAATTCGTTATCAGCGCGTCCACCGCCCTGAATGCATATCCCGGGTAGATGAAAAGCTCTGTCTTCCCTGCAGGCAAAGCGTTCCCGTTCGCCTGAAAGACCGTCTCGAGGGTCCGTACGGAGCTCGTCCCGCAGGCGACTATGCGCCGCCCCATGCTGCGCGCCTCCTTGAGGAACATCCTCGACTCGTCATCGAGCACATACTGCTCGCCGTGCATCCGATGCTCTTCCAGGGTCTCCGCGTGGATCAGGGAGAAAGTACCGATCCCCACGTGAAGGGTTACCGTCACTATATCGACACCCATCGAGCGAATGGCGTCGAGCAGCTCTTCGGAAAAATGGAAACCCGCGGTGGGAGCGGCTATCGATCCCCTCTTTTTTGCATACACCGTCTGGTAACGATCGAAATCCTCCGGAGCATCCTCCCCGTTGCGCTTGATATAGGGAGGCAGCGGCATCCTGCCAAACGTCCGTATGACCTCTTCGGCCTCACCGTCCGAGGCAAAGGATATCACGAGGCCGTCGTTGTCCCGCCCTATGCTGGCGGAATGTTCCCCGATCGTGACGGGAATGGCCGAGCGGCCCCTGCCGATGCCGCGGGCGAGGCACTCCCATGCCCCGTTGCCCAGCGGCTGCACGAGAAGAACGTCGATCAGGCCGCCCGTCTCCTTCCGCACTTTCAGGCGCGCCGGGAAGACCTTGCTGTCATTGAGGACCAGGACATCACCCTTCCGGAGATAACCGGTAATGTCCGAAAAACGGCGGTGCTCGATCTTCCCCGTCGCCCTGTCACAGGCGAGAAGGCGTGACCGGGACCTTTCGCCCGATGGATGCTGGGCGATCATCTCCCGCGGCAGATCATAATCAAATGCGTCAGCTCTCATAACCCGTATATACCGTCAGCCGGTCTGTGATCGTTCAGGCCCGTACCGCACCATTGTCCGGACGGACAAAAGCAAAAAAACCCCCTTCAAGCCGCCCGGCTTTTCAAAACAGGTTAATTTTATAACAGATTATCCCTATATTCGCAAATCAATTAACAGGTTACGCGCCATACCCGCACGGGGCGGGCCCGGTTGATGATTATGCTTGTAACGGATCGGGCTTTTATTTTACAATTTCCACGGATTTTCCTATGGGTATCATAACGGTATCACGGCTTCACGGCTCAGGGGGCACCTATTTCGCGCGGCAGCTCGCCAAACGCCTCGGGTATTCCTTTGTCGACAGGATGTCTATGAACCAGGAGTGCCGGGAAAGCGGCAGGCATATCTCCGTGTTCGGGGTGGGCGGCGGCGACACACCGGGGCTTTTCGAAAAGATGGAGGAGCTCATGGTGAACCCTGACTACCACAAGGTCTCGCTTGTGGCCTCCATACTCGACCGCGCCCTCGAAAATAACATCGTCTTCACCGGCATGGGGACCGGCATCGTCCTCGGGGGAATGGAGAATGCCATGAATGTCCGTGTTGTTCGCCGCCAGGCGGAACGCGTCAGCGAGATAGCCCGGGTAAAAGACATCGGTTACGACGATGCCTTCGATCTCGTGGAAAGGATGGATGAGGGAAAGCGCGAATTTATCATGCGGTATTACGGGACCGATGTGGGCGATCCGTCTATCTACCACGCCGTGATCAATTCGAGCTACGTATCTCTCGATGATGCGATCAACATTGCCGCCGGGTATTCAGACAGGCATTTGACTCCCTCGCATGGGACGGATGCTGAAATGGCCCTGAAAATGCGCCTTCTCGAAAAAAGATGCGAACTGGTCCTCTTTCATATCGGAATGGCCCACTGTTACGGAAAACTGGCGTTCAATGCAGAAGAAGCCGGTCTGACGATCACGGGAAACGTACGCAACGAGGCCGAAAAAGACCGCCTCCTCGAAACGTTGCGGCACAATCCCGAAACAGGCCGGATATACGACGAGATAGAATCAGGCATTGCCGAAAGGACCTGATCTCCGGCATGCCTGTCCGGGCGGTTTATTTCTCCCGAAGCTTTTTCCCGATCACGAAGGCGTTGCCGAGTTTTTCGCCGAAACCATAATACTCGCGGATCTCCGGTGTAAGGACAACGGGCCGTATCTTCTCGATGCTCGGTTTCATCGCATCGTCAAGCATGTCTTCGTCTATCTTCACGTCGAGGATCTCTCCGATGAACTGTGTATGGAGACCGAGGTCCGTAGAATTGACAAGCCTGCATTCCAGGAAAAAAGGGAATTCCTTGATAAACGGGGCGTCCACGACATCACTGCGAACGGGCGTAAGCCCGGTCACGGCAAATTTGTCGACATCCCTTCCCGACGCTATGCCGAAATAGTCGGCCTCGGTGAGGTACTTTTCCGGGGTCACGTGGACCGTAAAAGCCTTCCGTTCAAGAATGCTCTGATACGTGTAGGTCGCCTTTCTCAACGCGATATCGACGCATGGAGGTTTCGAGCAGCACATGCCCCCCCAGGCGACGGTCATGACATTCGGGCGGCCACCCCCGTCGTACGTCCCCACAACAAGCACCGGGGCGGGCAAGAGGACTGTCCGCGCACCGAGGGATTTTTTCATGCGAAGCCTCCTTGGTCTCAGGGCCTTCGCGACCGAAGGCCGGGCAAAACAGATTTTAGTATAACCCAACATTGACAGCCATGAAATACTTTTATACAATGATGGGCATCCGACAAAGGAAGGTGGCATGCCGTACAGAAAAACATCGCAGTGGATCGTGGTATGCGTTTCGACGGCGATCACATCCTTCTGTGTTTATGCCCTCATGGCAAGCTTACGCACGGGCAACGTGAAAAATGCCTGGATCTTCTTCGCCTTTTCGATCATATTTGTCATCCCCCTCCTTGTCACGCTTTTCCATATGATCGCCGACAGGAGCCCCGCTCTTGCAAATCTTCATAAGAAACATATCTCACTCGGGCAAAAGCACAAGACCACATTCATCCCTCACTGGTTTGTCACGTCCGGCGTGATCGTTATCGGTCTCATCATCCTTTACACGATAATAAAATGGCTTTTCATGTACTTCCAGCGATGACCGATATCCGCCTGTCCACGATCGATCTCAAGGATACGCGCTTTAAGTTTTCATACGGCCGCGATAATGAGCGGCTTCGTTCATCGATAGGCATTGCCGGTATTGTCGAGCCCGTTATCCTCCTCGACCGCAAGCCCTATATCCCGGTGGCGGGCTTTCGCCGCCTCGACTGCGCACGGTCCCTGAAAATGAGGTCCGTCCCGGCCCTCATCGTTGATGTCCCCGAAAAGGAAGCGTTTCTCAGGGCGGTCCATACGAACATCGAGCGCGGGTACAATATTATCGAAAAGGCGGACATCCTTTCCCGGATGGACGGCCTTGGCTTTCAGCGGCCGGATATCCTGGAACAGATGGAATACCTCGGTCTTCATCCGGGGGAAAAGATGCTGAAGATATGCATTGCCGTCGCCGGGCTCGAACCTGTCCTCAAGGGTTTCATTTTCAACAACATCGCTTCACTGCGAAACATCGAATTATTTTTGTTGTTCGATGCCGGCGAAAGGAAGAGGATCGTGCGGTCCCTCGCCGGCGTTCACCTGACGGAAAGCATGGTCCGGGAGATCTTTGAAATGCTCCACATCCTAAGGATACGGAAAGGAAAGCTGACAGGCGCGGACATCCCTGCCCTTCCGGATGCCGGGGCATTACGGGCGCATCTCAAAAAGAGGACGCACCCGGTCCTGACGTCGCTTGCGCGAAAATTGAAGGCCATACGCGACAAGATGGCCGTGCCCCCGGGGGTGGATATTAGGGTAGACCCTTTCTTCGAAAAGGAGTATATTGATTTAGTATTGAGAATAAAGGACGATGACGGCATACGTACCGCTCTCGCTACAATTTCGGGATTAGCGGAAGCGGGTCACCTGAGGAGCATTCTTGACCTTACAAAAGGTACAATTCGTTGACAACAGCACAGACATAATTCGAAAATGTCCCGGCACGAAGCATCATATCTGCTGCGGGTACCAGACAATAGATCTCATAGAAGGCTGCGTTCTTTCCTGTTCATACTGCATACTCAAGGCGTATCTCAAGAACGATGTAATAAAGGTCTCCTGCGACCCGGATGCGACAACCCGTGAGCTCGACAGGCTTATCGATGGCTCGGCTAAACACATCTTGAGGTTCGGGACGGGAGAGCTCTCGGACAGCCTCGCCCTCGACAGGCAGCTCAGGCTCAACCGTTTTCTCGTCGACTATTTTGGGCACAAGAAAAAAGCGATCCTCGAACTGAAATCGAAGTGGGCGGATTTCCGCCACCTCATACCTTACCTCAATCCCTTCACGGTCATATCGTTTTCCGTGTCCCCGCAAAGGTTCATCGATTCCGAAGAACAAAGGACAAGCCCCATACACAAGCGCCTGAAGGCCGCGCGGCTGGCACAGGACAACGGCTGTTTTGTCGGCCTTCATTTCGACCCCGTCGTCATCTATGACGGGTTCGAAAGGGATTACCGGTATCTCATCGAAGATATCGGGAGAATTCTTGACCCCGGAAAGATCATCTGGATCAGCCTCGGGCTTTTGCGATTCCCCCCTGCACTTTACGGGCAGCTCATCGAGAAAAAGCGCAGATACCTCCTGAGCGGAGAATTCATACGGGGAGAGGACGGCAAGTACCGTTATATAAAACCCGAACGGATAAGGATATACAAGCTCCTGTACAAATTATTGAAAAAGATCGACAGCCGGCTTTTCATTTACCTGTGCATGGAAAGGGCTGATATATGGAAAGAGGTCTTCGGCATAACAATGGAGAGCAGCGAAGGCCTGGTCCGGCTCTTTGACGAACGAATAAAGAACCTGTATGGAGGAATGTTATGAGATTCGAGAATAAAGTCGTTTTTATCACCGGCGGCACAAAAGGCCTCGGCAAGGCCATGGCGCAGGCGTTTCTCGCGGAAGGGGCTTCGGTCGCCGTTAACGGCCGCAATAAAGAGGCTGTCGAAAAATTTGCCGAGGAATTCAAGGGACAGCAGGTCCTCGCATTCGAAGGCGACATCGCCGACTACGATGGGATGGAAGCGACGGCCTCAAAAACATATGAGACATTTGGCAGAGTTGACATCCTCGTCAACAACGCCGGCATCGTCAATCCCCTCGTACCGTCCGTCAAGATCAAGAAGGAAGACTTCGGCAAGGTGATCGACGTAAATTTGAAGGGAACATTTTACGCGACCCAGATCTTCGGCAAAAGAATGGTCGCGCAGGGCTCCGGCCGGATCGTCAGCATAGCGTCCCAGGTTGCGCTTTTCGGGGAAAAAGGGTTCCTCCCGTATGCCATCAGCAAGGCTGGGCTTATGACAATGACCCGCCAGCTCGCGTATGAATGGTCGAAGTCCGGCGTGACGCTCTGTGCGGTGGCCCCCGGTTTCATCAAGGGCGGCATGAACGAAGGGCTTATCCGAAAAGAGGTGTTCGTCAACTACCTCTCCGGCAGAACACCCATCAGCAGGATGGGCACGGTCGACGAACTGGTCTCGACCGTACTTTTCCTCGCTTCGGACGGTGCGGCCTACGTCAACGGCGAAACCATCGTCATGGACGGCGGGATGACGGGGTACACCCCTGAGGGCCTTCTTGATTTCATGTCAAAAGGAAAGTAGTTGATGGACATTATTCCGTTTATACGCTTCACCATCAATTCGCGGTACATCAACCGGTGGATCTACGGGGGCCTCGTCCTTTTTATCCCCGTCCTCAATTTCTTCTCGATAGGGTTCCTCTGCCGTACCTCCCGTCTCATCATGGTGGGAGGTATGGGCCTCGCCACATGGCAGGACAAATACGAGACATGGATAGAGGGGATCAAGCTCCTTTTCGTTTTTATCCTCTACAACGCCATTCCCTTCTTCATGTTCTCGAGCGGGTTCTTCCTGACGACGCTGAACAGTTTTACCGCTTTCTTCGGCCATCTCATGATCAAGGCCGCCACGTTCGTCGTCCTGCCGATATGCTGTTTTTTCCTGCCTTTTGCGTTCGCCATTTTCGCGGAGCGCCTCGATTTCCGGGAAGCCCTGGAATTCGAATCGATATTCCGCGCGATCAAGGAGGTCCTCCTCGAATACATAATCGGGTACGTCGCGACAATGGCGGCTGTTTATATCTCCCTCTTTTTCATGCGCATCCCCTATCTCATCGGTTTTATCATCTCATCGGTTTTGACCTACTATTCCCTTCTTCTGTCCACGTTCTACTTTACCGAGCTCTACCGCAGGACAAGCCTCTGCCTCGCCCAGATCAGGGAAGACGAATCCGCGTTCGAATGATGTGAACACCCCCCATTCATTGACTTGACCGTGGAATTATGCTAACTAATTATTCTCGGAAACGGCGGCAGTAGCTCAACGGCGGAGCATCGGATTGTGGTTCCGAGGGTTGCGGGTTCAAGTCCCGTCTGCCGCCCCAATCTGCCTCACCTCACCCCTCACTCATTGCCCTTCGCCTATTGCCCATAGCCTATTGCCCGTCACCCATCGCCCATCGCCTATTGCCCATAGCCCATCGCCCGTTATTCTATTGTCTTTTTTCCCCCCATCGTATAGAATTCAATAAAAAATCACGAGGGTTCCATGGAGATAACCAGCCGCAAGGAAAAGGATATAATGATAGTTTCGGTTTCGGGCAGGATCGACGCCATCACTGCGCCGGATTTTGAGAGCAATCTCGACGGACTGATCACGGCGGGCGAAAAGATACTCCTCATCGACCTGTCCGGGCTCGGCTACATCAGCAGCGCCGGTTTGAGGAGCATACTCTCGTCAGCCAAGAAACTGAAGGCGCTGTCGGGCGAGATACTCTTCACCGGGCTTGCGGGACCGGTCGATGAGGTCTTTCAGATATCGGGATTCAAATCGATCTTCAAGATATTCCCGACCGAGACGGAAGCACTCGCGGCATTTTAAGAATGACGGAAAAAACCCAGCAGCTTTGCCGGATCCAGCTCCCCGCAGAACTCAAATCGCTGCCCCTTTTCATGGAACGAGTCATCGAATCCGCCGCCAGGTCCGGCATGGGGGAACACAAGCTCGGCGCCATGGAGCTGGCGCTCGAAGAGGCCATCGTCAATATCGTCAAATATTCATCCCACAAACCAGACAGCATCATAACGGTCGAATGCGCCCTTAAGAACGGAACCGAGTTCACGATCGACATCATCGACGACGGCCCCGAATTCAACCCGCTCGACAGGGACACCCCCGACGTCGACGCAGACATCACCCACCGCCCCATAGGCGGCCTCGGAATATTCTTCATCAAGGAAATGACCGACGGCGTCTCCTACGCCCGCAAAGACAACAAAAACATCCTCACCATCGTAATGAAGAAATAATCAATTAGATCGTGAGTCGTCATGCAGTATGTAACCGACGTTTGGGCCATGAGCGGTTATATACAAAATAACGACTGCTACCCCCCCCCAGCCGTCATCGCGGTGCTTGACACCGGGATCCAGTGTCTTTGTCTTTGTTTCTCTATTTCGGGTCTGCGTGCCCCACGGTTTCGGCCAATATTTAAATGCTGGCAATACGAAAAAGAGGGAAAACCTTGGATCCCGGTGTCAAGCACCGGGATGACGGGAACCGGTAAGGATCCACGCTATGGCAGTCTTTTATTACGCCAATCGACCGCCCGCCGTTTATATTTCTATTTCCTGCCCGTCATACGCCAGGTCGATGATGAGCGGGTGTGGCTTGCGGTCATTGTAGATGTTCAGGTAGTTCCTTGTATCCTCAAGAAGTGCTTCGAGTTTTTCATCCGTGTACGTGGGCTCGTTATGAAAAAGGCACAGGCGCTTTACCTTTGCCTTAACGGCGAGCTCAACGGCCGCCACATAGCAGGAATGCCCCCAGTCCTCTTTTGACTGCACCGCTTCGTTCCAATCGTACTGGGCATCGAAAATGAGCAGGTCGGCATCCTGGAAGAACCCGAGAAAGGGATAATTCTCGTCGCGCGCCGGACTGTTGAAGTTCGTCTTGTGCTCCGCATCCGAGGAATAGACAATGCTCTTGCCTTCTTTTTCGAAGCGGAACCCGTATGAGACGCCGGGATGCTGCTGTTCGATGCCGAAAACGTCAAAACCGCTTATCCTGACAGTCTTGCCGGGATCGAGCGTAATGAACTGAATGTCGGCATTCATGGCCGCAAGAGGAACGGGAAAATAAGGGTGGCTCTGCTGTTTCGTGAAAAACTCCTCGAATTTCTCGTGATATCCGTATATTTTAACCTGGTTGCCCGGTGTATAGGCCGGGGTGAAGAACGGGAACCCCTGGATGTGGTCCCAGTGAAAATGCGACATAAAGATATGGAATGTTGACCCGCCTGCCCGCCGAAGCCCCTGCGTTATCAGTTTCATATGATGGTTCCCGAAGTCCCTGAGGCCCGTTCCGGCGTCGCAGATGATGTACTCGTCCCCGTCCTTTATCTCGATGCATGCGGTGTTGCTGCCGAATGTCCTGCTAACGGTAAAAGGAAGCTCGGTATCTACGAAACGCTCGATATCGGCCCGGTCTTTGAAAGCGCGGGCCTTTGCCGCCTCGAGCGCCCGGATGATCTTGGCGCGGACGGTCTCGGCCGTTATCGATGCAGGCAATGACCCCCGGGTCCCCCAGAAATAAACGCGCATGAAGCTCCCTTATCGGATAGGATTTATTATTTTAACCCCTTGTAAACAAAATGCAAGAAGTTTTGACATTGTAATAACAAAACCCGGCGAACGGACATGACAAAGGTCACGAACAGGCAAACCCGCACCGGAATGCAAGAGACAGTTTTATCGGCTGCCGTTGTATACAACAGCCATCATGGTTATATCATCGTACTGGGGAGTTTCCTGACAGAACGTATTGACGGCGTCGCCGACGCATGCGACGATCTCCAGGGCCGATCTTCCATCGCACCCGGAAAGGACCTCGAGCAGCCTGCCGGTTGAAAATTCCTCGTCCGAAGCGTTCATAGCTTCCGTCACGCCGTCAGTGTACAGGAACACCCTGTCGCCTGCTTCGAGGAAAATGCGCCGTGACGTATAGGGTGAGCCTTCCATGATGCCCACGACGAGGTCGCCGGAGCAGTCGAGATAATCCATTTCCCCGGTCCTTCTCATAATGACGGGCGGGTTGTGGCCCCCGTTCGTATATCGCAGCTCGCCCGTTTCCGTGTTGAGGATCGCGCAAAAGACCGTTATGAACATGTCCGCGGGATTGCCCCTGCTCAATTCATCGTTGACCTCCATCATGAGCGCTCCGGTATCAATATCTGCCGACGCCTTAGCCTTGATCAGGGTCTTTGTGAAAGCCATGAAAAGGGCAGCGGGTATCCCTTTGCCGGACGCGTCACCGATAACGAAGCACAGATGGTTCCGGTCAACGAGGAAGAGATCGTAAAAATCACCGCCGACCTCACGCGCCGGTATGGTCTGTGCGTAGATGTCAAAGTCGGTCCGGTCCGGGAAGGGGGGGAACACCTTGGGAAGGATCCCCATCTGTATGCTCCGGGCTATCTTAAGTTCACTTTCCATCCGCTGGCGCGACGCGGCGGTATCCGCTATCTCCTGGATATAATCCTTGAGCGACTTCTTCATACGGTCGAGGGCAAGGGCGAGCTGCCCTACTTCGTCGCGTGTCCTGACCTCCGGGACCTCGGCGTCGAGATCGCCCGTCCCGATCCGTCCCGCTATATCGGCCATAACGGTAAGCGGTTTCGTGATAGACCTCGCTATGAAGACAACCGCCAGGGCAAGGAGCGCAAGGCCCGTAATGCCGAGGGCGAGGACCACGTGGTTCAGGTTCTTTATATCCGACATAAGCTCGTCGTAGGGAAAGAGGATGCCGAGGGACCACCCGTTCGATTTGATCGGGACATAGGTCATGATACACGACTTCCTCGTGACCGCACTTTTCACGCTGTGGCTCGAAAACCCTGATTGCCCCTTGATCATCTTCCGCCCGGTTTCCCTCAGCGACGGGTCGTTTCTTTCCTCTGCGACCGAAAATATGGTCTCGTTCATGATGTAGTCTTTCAGCGGGTGCGTGACGAACGTTCCATTTTTCGAAATAAGGAAGCCGTAGCCCGATTGCAGGATCCTGATGGATGACACGATATCCCGTAAGTGCTCGAGCGAGATGTCCACGACAACGACACCGGTCAGTTTTCGCTGACCGTCGACGTTCTTGTAGAACGGGACCGCGTAGGAGGACATGAGGATCCCTCCCCCCTCCCCGAAATAAGGTTCGGTCCATTGCGGCGTCTCAAGCTCCCGGGGGATCTGGTACCAGTCCCACGTAAAATAATCATAGAATTTGTCGAGGTACTTGAAGCTCACTCCCCCGTTGACCTTGTAAAAATACGGCGCATAATACTTTTTGGTCTTATCGAAGGCATAGGGTTCGAAGGCGACCGCTGCCCCGTATATCTCCGGGTTCCGTTCGACGATCGCATACAGGACCTTAAAAAGCTCGGACTCGTCATAATTCATGTTCTCCAGCAGATATGCAACGTTCTGAGGGACCTTCTGCGTGGAGGTAAGGAGCACCTCGATCCTGCTTGTCGTCGTGGTTATGAGATTTGCCGAGTTCTCCTCGATGCCCTTCTTGATCATACGACGGGACACGAGGTAATTGTAGCTGAATATGACCGCGAATATGGCCGCGCTGCTCAAAGTGAAGAAAACGACGAGTTTGAAAGCTATGCCCTTATTTTTGAACATTTCCTGCACACCTGAGGATAAAGCCGTTCATATCGGGTACATCTTTGATGAGGCCCGCCTCTTTCAATTCCCTGCTTACCCTGTCATAATCCTCTTTCCCCAGGGCCCCGGGGGGCACCCCCCTGTTGTCCGAAGGATACACTATGTCCTTCATCCTGCCCAGCATCCATTTCTGGTGCACCTTGTTTGCCGGCACATTCGCCGCTACCATGTATTTCAGAATGATGTTCAGAGCGTCGTCCGGATGGTCGAACGCATATTTCCACCCTTCCAGGGAAGCCTGTACAAAAGAGCACACGGCCTCCGGATCTTTTTTCAGCGTTTCCTCCATCACGTACAGGCCGTCTTCAGGAAAATTGAGCCCGTAGTCGCTGTAGAAGAAGGTGGTGAGCTCATCGGCATTTACCCCTGCATTGAGGATGGTGTGATATTCGTTGTACCACATGGCCGAGGCGGCATCGACGCCGTCCCGGAGGAAGAGGTTCACCGAATAGGATTGCGGCACGACCGTGACGGAGATCCTGTGTTTTCTAAAAAAAGCCTCGGGCTGGATCCTGAACTCTGCACCCCATAATCCAACCTTCTTACCGTTGAGGTCCTCCGGCTTTTTGATACCACGCGATCTCTTCGCAATGAGCATAAGCGACGAGTGCTGAACGATCTGCCCGACGTTTACGAGCTTTACCCCATGCGAGCGCTTTTGAATCGCCGTCGACAGCCAGATGCTGGCAACGTCTGCGTCGCCCTTCTCAATCGCCTCTGAAGATGGCTTGTGTGACCCGCCCTGAATTATCCTGACGTCAAGCCCGTGTTTCTTGTAGATCCCCTGCTCATAAGCAACGTAATACCCCGCAAACTGCGCCTGCGGGCTCCACTGGGGAATAAACGAAATGCTTTTGAGATCGCCTCCGGTACAGACAACAACACCGGAAAAAATAACAAAGAATACGAGCAGTACCTTGAAACACAAATCCCCGAGCCCCCCAATGCCTTTAGCCTTTAGCCGTTCGCCGTCAATCTCTACGTCAGGTACGGCTCCCACATTTTCGCCGTTCTCCTGATATAATCCGCGGGAACGCCTTTCATGATCTGGTTATGGCCGGGAAGGAGGATGTCCACGTCAAGTTTGGCAAGTCTGTCGAGGGAGTCTTTCAGCCGGGACGCATCCGCACCGTAGAGGTCGAAACGGCCGATGGCGTAATCCGCATATATCACGTCCCCGGGAATAAGGATCTTCGCCACCGGCTCATACAGGGCGATCCCGCCCATCGAATGACCGGGGATGAACACGACATCCCATATCATCCCGCCGATCTCAAAAGTCTCTCCCCCCTCCAGCCTGCGGTCGACCTTGAATTTAAACGCACTGTTGCCAAGGCCGAACTGCATCTGGCACATGCTCTTGAACATCTCCATACCGTACACAGCCCTGTCATCCCCCTTTTCCAGAAGGTCCGCCTCGAGGCTGTGCACCCACAGTTCCGCCTCGGGAAAATTCTTCTGGAGCTCGGCGAGGCACCCTATATGATCGAGGTGAGTATGGGTCATAATGATCCTCTTGATATCTTCCGGCCGGACCCCTAGCTCGAGTATTGCATGCGCCTTGTAGCTCCCCTTCCCGGTGAGCCCCGCATCGACGATAGAGAGATCGCCGGACTCCGGGTTGCCGATGAGATACACGTGAGAATCGGGAATGAACTCATCCTGACCGGGAATGAACTGGACACCTTTATAGACCTGCGGCATGTGGGAACTCCTTTATCGATATTCTTCTTTTTTTCTCGACCGCTCCTGGATGCGTATGACACATATTAGATAAGTGGGTGTGCATTGTCAAGGAAGTTCGCCGGAGCCCTCAAAGCGTGCATTTATGGCATGTTTCACCGGGATGGGGCCCCCGTGAATGTGATACAATATACTATGCGCGGAACATAAAAAAGGAGATGCCATGGACAAAAAACTCAGGGAAACATTTATGAAGAACTGGGGTAAGTATTTCACCGGCGCAGCGTTGCCGATAGTCTTCTTTTACAGTGACACCGAAGGGAACGCCTCACGGGTAAAGGGCCCGAAAGATGCCACGGAGCACCGGTGCGTCATCGCTGATATTGCGCGTGCAGCAAAAGGGCGCTCACTCGCCTTTCATGCCGGATCGATCGGATGCGAAGGCGGCAGGCGGTACCTCGGGTTCAGCGCGGTCCTTCGCCCCAATTTCGAATATTTCCTCTCCTGCGGTATCCCCGGCGAGATGGAAGGAGAGAGATACAAGAAATCCCCGGAGCTCGTAAGTCAGACAATGAAGAGCTCACCGAAACTTGAAGCGCCCGCACCATTCATAATCTTCAAACCGTGGGACAAGGTCAGCGAAGATGAGGAACCGGAAGCCGTGATATTTTTCGGCACACCCGACGTAATCTCGGGGCTTTTCACCCTCGCCAACTATGACGAAGCAGAGCCGAACGCGGTCTTCTCACCTTTCGGTGCAGGATGTTCGACCATAGTCACATACCCATACCTGGAAAAAAGGTCCGCACGGCCGCGATGCGTCCTCGGCATGTTCGACATCTCCGCCCGTCCGTGCGTCGCCGCTAACACGTTCACCTTCGCGGCCCCTTTCAATAAATTCCTCCGGATGGCCGACAACATGGATGAAAGCTTTTTGACAACAGAGAACTGGAAGATGGTGAAGAAACGGCTCACTCGATCGTAAGTCGTCTGTCGTAAGGTGTAAAAGACCGTTCTACGTTCTACGTTCCGCGTTCTACGTTGAAAAGACCGGAACTGATACAGGGAGCTTCTTAACGTAGAACGTAGAACGTAGAACGCGGAACGTAGAACCTCACACATCTTACTGTCTT